>DUGS01000185.1:5186-5596 GCA_013331265.1 Methanosarcina sp. | reverse complement strand
AAGAGTTCGAAGAAATATTAGCTGCTGAGAAAGAATATCAACAGAAAGAGTTGAGTTTAGAAAGTCTTTATGAAATCACACGTTACTTTTTGCTCTTTGTACTGGTATTTCCTATCCTTATATACATAATATATGGAAGAGAACTAAAAACAGATTACGAAGAAAGAATATATCCCAAAAAGAAAACAGATTATAGAGAGAAAATAAATTACAAGGAAAAGTATGAGAGAGAACTACCTGCAGATTCCAAACCCGCTGTGGTTAACGCCATTATGGAGGGGAGAATGGGAATTCCCACAATGGATGGATTTACTGCTACGTTCATGGACCTTGCTAACCGTGGTTATGTTTCTATATAGAATTTAGAACCAAAAGACACAGGCTCATCACAAAGTCCAGAATCCGAGTCA
>DUGS01000185.1:0-4975 GCA_013331265.1 Methanosarcina sp. | reverse complement strand
AAAGGAAACATATCTGAACTGGAAGATTTTGAAAAAGATGTACTTTACCTGTTAAAAGATCATGCTCCTGAAAGAAAGATTTCCTGGAGAGAATTTAAAAAAGAGCTTGAAGGCAGAAAGGATTTTTATCAATTTATCATTGCCTGGAGTAAAAAAGTTCAGGCCCACACTGAAATTGCCAGGTTCTTCCAGTCAACAGGAAGCACATATATGAACTGGTTTTCTCGAGTTATTCTATTAACGGCAATTGTTTTTTATATTGCGATTTCTGGATATTTCCCGTCAGACGAGTTTCCTCAGGTGTCAAAGATTAATGCACTGACTGCTTTGATAGGGATCTGGGGGTTTATTATGATAAAGAACTCCGGGATGTTCGTAAAGATATTTGGGCGCTGGACCCCTGAAGGGAGCCTCTATTATAAACGCTGGGATAATTTTAAAGAATATCTCACAGACCTTTCTGCTCTCAAAGAACGCCCTCCTGAATCAGTAAAGACCTGGGATTCATATCTGGTGTATGCAGCGGCTCTTGGAATCACAAAGAAGGCTTTTCAAAATATGTCTCTGGTTGTTCCGTTCGAACAGCTTAAAGAGAGCTGCTTCCGTCCCATAAGCAGTTATTATTATAACCATTTTGGTCACGGATTTGGAAATGCTTACTCATCATCCTGTCCGAGTGCAGTTGGAGATGGAGGAGGAGATATAGGTGATGGTTTTGGAGGAGGTGGCGGCGGTGCTGAATAAGTACTCCTGGTGCCTTGAGAGTCATTGAAAAGAACTTCTATCGAAAAGATAATAAGAATCAACGTTTAGGTTAACAAGCCTCGAAATACTAATATTTGTCAGTTGAAGACTTGCAGAAAAACAGAAACTTGGCGCCAATCAGGTCAGAAAAGAAAACACGTATCTGTAGATTTCGCTGGAATCTTTTTTCCAGATTTTTCAAATCTGTTTCCTTTTTTATTTGATATCAAATCTCAGCCTCAGGTCTCTCTTCTATCTCAAAAACTTAATTCTCCCTCAGCTTCGCTGTTGACATTGTTCCTTGTATGGAGCTGCCAGTAGCGGTCGTAGAGGGTGATGATCAGGGTAAGGAGCAGGATGAAGAAAAGTGTGTTTTCAAGGACAATCGAACCGCCGTACCTTGGCAGAAGGTAGTTGCTAAGCAAGACCAGACCCATGTTTACTGCCGACATCACGACAAACTCCTGTATGATAGACTTCCATTGTCTCCCGCGCCGGGATAGCCAGTGGCTCAGGATTGTGTTTATCACGACAAAAACAGATACTCCAATAGTTATCTGGAGGTTATCTGACCGCACACCCGGAAGTATCTGGGCAAAGATGATAGTAAGTAGGGAGAGCAGTGCCACTTTTTCGAGCACCTGTTTGTTAATGAGGCGCGCCCGTTCCTTCTTCACTTCCTCTGGCAGGGAAGGGACAACCTGAGCAGCTGCGACAGATAGGGCTCCGAATTTCAGACCTGTATGTGTGGGAGGCAGGTCCCGAATTAGCCACCAGGCCAAACCGAGCAGGAATACTGCATAGGCGACCAGGATGAGGGCGTTTGAAGGATTGGATTTTATCCAGTCTGTAGTGTCCATCTGAGCAACGTGAATCCAGTATTCCTGGGGGATCTTAATGAATACCCAGATAAGAGCTGCTGAGGTTATCAGTTTGCTTTTTGTCAGCACTTTCGGATCCCATTTCAGGCGGATTGTTTCATAGAAGATAAAGAAGTACTCAAAGGTGTTGGGGAAAATAAGCAGCAGAGGTCGCAGATGTACGAGTTCGAAGATCGCAACACCTACCAGCCGGTAGTAAAAGAGGAAGCGGTCCAGTTTGAAAGCATAGAGGTTCGACCAGTTACGAAGAGTTGAAAGGTAGGTTATGCTCAGGTAATAGACGTCAAGGGCCTTGTCATATCCCTGGTAGCCTTCAAGGGACAGGGGAGTAAACAACTGAAAGATCGTCTGGTCCACCGCATCAAGGATCAGGCAGGCAAGTACGCCTGGGAGAGGGTAG
This sequence comes from Methanosarcina sp., assembly GCA_013331265.1. Classification (GTDB taxonomy): domain Archaea; phylum Halobacteriota; class Methanosarcinia; order Methanosarcinales; family Methanosarcinaceae; genus Methanosarcina; species Methanosarcina sp10923u. Next base: position 2,950 of record DUGS01000185.1, on the reverse strand, counting down.
CGAGGAATCGAAAGAGGTATCAAGAAGCGAGCAATGACTACAGCCCAGAAGATCAGGAGATCTGAAGTATCGTCCATTGTAGTTTACTTCCTCTGCATACTCCACCCCTCAGGAAATATCTGTTTTTGTGAGCATTAAACGGCTGGAATGCAGTTGTATTATCTCTATTCAATTTTATAATACATCTCTAATTAATATTATTACACATATAATATATATATCGAAACTATTTTACTTATTTAAAAGCAACACTACTCTTTTATTTATACATTACTCATACCATTAACATGGAACTACTTTTTATATAAATATATTTTATACCTCTAATTGAATTATAAAAACTAAAAATAACTAAAATGACAAGTTATGTGCCTGTTGTTTTGCCTGTATCCGGGGTCAGTAGAGCTTAAGGTATGATTATTGCAGATATGTACGGCACTTTGCTAAGAAAATTACGGAAACAGGTTACAGTTTTGCGCTTTGTGGGGGTTATATCTCCGGCAGCTGGTCTTGGTTTGATGTTCTATATAGTTCTCCTTTCAGGTATCATATGTCCTCGGTTTCCGGCGGCAAAACAGTTTGTAACCTGACTGCTTCTCGCCAGCGCAGCCATAAAACCACCAATCCAATAATACCAATCACGCTGTCGGTGATGAATACGCTTAGTCCTGAGTTATAAATAGTAGAAGTGAACAGAGCCAGCCCATCCCACATAGCATGAAGAACGGAAACGAGCAGGTAAGCGCCAATTACTTGAAGATCAATACGGAAGTGACCATTTCTGCTTTCACGAAACAGCACACTGGCTAAAATCGCTGTCCAGGTCCCGTGCCCCAGTGGGGAAAGAAGGCCGCGGATTAAGGTCACTATTACTGTTACCGAAATGTTTCCATTGCTCGCCAGGAAGGCGGTAAAAGCGTAACCGTTATTTTCCAGGGCTGCAAAACCCATTCCCGCTGCCGCACCCAGAATTAAACCATCCATTTCCGAATCATGCCTTTTATGACTTGCGATCACCAGCACTCCCAGGATTTTGGCAAATTCTTCGATAAACCCTACTCTTATAATCGCGTTAAGATTCAGCTGGGTGATAAAAATTGGTTCAATAAGGGAAGCAGCAAGAATACCCAGCAGCCCACCATAAAGGAATGCAAAGGAAACAGTCGGCATTGTCAGACGGCTTAGATGCCTGCGCTCATAAAGAAACGCCACATAAGCGACAGGAACCATAAAGTTGCCAACCATCACTACAGTGGGGAACAGGTTGGAGTTTCCCGTTAACAGTAAGGCTACCAGCAAGAGAACATAGAAAAGTGCTGCGGTGGTCAGAACTTTTAGCCAGGCATTCCGCCGGACCACCGGTATGGGAGGCTGAATGTTAGCCGCACTGTCCACAGTTTCTTCCCTGTGGGACTCGTTTATCTTATTCGGCAAATCGGATCACCCTAATCTGCTTGCTCCGGTGGAGGTATTGGGCCCTGGGGTAAATCGGTAAACTGGATTTGAGCCACATACTACCTGTCAAAGACCTTGACTTTTGTTAATTATGAGGACCACAAATACCATTCCCCTATGTTATTAGATTCCTCTTATTTACCAAATAGTATTCCTGTTGATGTTTAAATCATTAGTCTATGCCAGTATCTATAAAGTTTTATGAAACTTACAAAGAAGCATAACCCAGTGAAACGTAGAATTACCCTATTTTACTTCCTGGCATCGTCCAGAAATTCAATATTCAAAGCAGATAAAACAATGTTATGAAGTACTGTTGGTTATTCTGAAATATACGACCTCAATTTCCTTACAATTTCAGTCCCACGTTTACGTAATTTTTTGATATCTTCCTGGTATACAACAGCTGCTGGCACTAACAGTAATGGAATGGTTGCTGCAGCTTTAGCTCCTTCCGAAACAGGCAGCGCAGCTAAAAAACCCGCTCCAGTAACACCATAAATAGGAACTATAGGAAACAGCATAGCCAGACCAAATGCTCTTCTGAAATGGATGCCTAATTTTGCAGCTAGAAAACCATTGGACCCTATGACCACACCAATACCGATACTGGGCCCTATAGTCTGAAAAGGATTATACGACGGCCCGATATAGAGTCCAAAATCAACACCATAAAATGAAACAAGGCCATGAAACTGATTTCTGTCCTGATTGGAGTGACCTCCAACGCTTGATACAACTATACCTATGTCCAGTTGCAAAGGCCCTCTTCCTGCTTCCCTTCCACCCATTATAGCCATTATATTATTATATTCTCTGATGAATAATATAATTTACCTATCTTCTGGCCAGAAAAACTGTATCCAAACATTGCAAGCTACAGGAAAACAAATATCATTATGAATTTACCAGGAACAATTTTTGAAGAATTTTTCTCAAGCGAACTAAATAAATATCATGAAAGATTGCAATCAACTAAAAAACTAATTAGTGTACCGTTAACTTAACAAATGGTATTTTTTGCAATATTAATACGGTAATTAAAGAAACAACAAATAATAATGATGCCACCAATGGCACTGAAATTAGAGGGCTTAAGACTTTTTCTGATAGTGGATATATCCCAAAATATCCATTTAATATAAGTGTTAAAAAAATGGGATGTATAAGGTATATTCCCATTGTTGCTCCTCCAATTTTAATTATAATTTTCTGCCATCTGTCAGTTATTGTTAAGCGACTTAAGTTTTCACGTAATAATATGAACAGGCATGTGGAATAGATTACGATTGTTATCGTAAGCCCATGTGTAAATGAGTTGTTCATTTGTCCTGCGTTGCTGGTCATTACATATGTTCCTACGATTGTAGCTATCAATGAAATAAATACCAGTACTCCTGAAAGATTTACTATATTACTGGTTATTTTCGTTTTCCTGATGGCATACCCCATGATGTAATAGCCTAGATATCCGGTAGCTGCTTCAACGGGCAAA
>DUGS01000033.1:9491-13666 GCA_013331265.1 Methanosarcina sp. | reverse complement strand
TTCCTTCTCCGGGTCTTCTGCAGTAATCATGTCCGAATGGAGCAGCATACATATTCTACCGTGCCACATCATCGCCCTGAAGAACCGTTCTAATTTTTCAGAGGAGGTATAGTGACCCCTTGGGACATACTGGGAGTAATCTTCAGTATATTTGAAGATAGGTGATGTTTCAGCCCTCTGACCATATATAAAATCCAGTTCGGTCTCTACATCTTCCTGTACATACTCACGGACTTCAAAACTATATTCTTCGGAACCGGTGACACCTGTAGATTTGGCTATTATCCGATTTGGATCTGCCTTCTCCTCAAGTAAACTAAGAGCAACTGCAAAATATGCAACATTTCTTCTTGCAGCTTCCATTACTTCATCAGGCGAAGAATTGTTTTCTTTTGCCTCGTTATAATCCTCCATGGAAGCTTTAAGGAGGGCTTTGTCAAGTTTCCAGAGCTCGTCGTAAAACTCCTCTTCTTCGGCCCTTTTTAGCGTTTCATCAAACTGGATGTGGTAAAGGTGAAGAAGAGAATCTGAAGTGATGAATATAGGAACATCAGCTACTTTCAGGTCTCGATAAGTTGTATTCACCTGCTCAGCATTAAATCGGTTTTTGGTAACTTCATTTTCGATCACAACGAAACCATTTTTGTACAGCAAATTCCTGCTTTCGTTTATCAGGGGAATTTTCTGAGTGAAATCGTCGTAATTTGCAATTTTGGAAGCCTTTAGAGGCAGAGAATAAGCTGGAATATCTGCTTCAACCTGTGGCTGTTCTTTACTATAATATCTATAAAAAGAGCTTTGTGAAGCAGTATTCATTGTAGCATTAAATGAACTGTCCTGATTATCTGTCGTTTCTTCCGGCCCGGCTTCTTTGACTGATCCGCCACTACTATCAATGCAACCGGACCCAGATATCAGTGAAAACACCAGTAAGAAGATAACTATCAGTGTCTTTACTTTCAAGTTGAATCCCTCACATCTTGATTTTTGATTCAGTAAATAAAGTTAAAAAAATGAATGAAAAAGATAAGCTATTCAGGATAGCATCTTTTACCCCCTGAAGGAATCAACCCATTTCGGTCTTTCAGGAGGATTATTATTCAGTATTTCCCTCCATTCCTCATCCGTTAACCGTTCTCCCGGAGGCTGCCAGAACTCATAATAACTCATTACAGGGCCTGCTCCGAGTACGATCCTGCCATCCGGCTGCTTATACGCTACTACTATAAGGTCCAGTTTTCCGGTACCTTCTTCCAGAACTTGACCCTCCTGATCTGTATAGACATCGGCAACCAGAGTGGACATCTGAGACTTTATATCCACATTTTCAAGCATTGGAGATATGTTCTGGCCGAAATTCCTGATGAATTTGTACTCTGCATCTGTCAGCTCCTTATTTTCAAGCTCTTTAATCGAGATTTCCAGCAGTTTTTCAAGGGTAATCTCAAGAGTTGTGAAATCTTTGTCCGACTGCTCGTCAAGTACTTCCATTTCCGCCAGCCCGCTATGCGCCATTTTTGTAAGGGCAAGCATCCTTGCATAAAATTCTGGAACTGGTTCCACATATCCTTGAACACGTTTTTCTTTCGGGAGAGGGGGACCTGTAAAGTAGGCCTGTTTTGCATAGAGGATGGTATCATGCCTGAGCTCGGTCCAGGAAGCAAGGGCTGCATTAAGCTGCTTATCTTCCCAGGCTTCGGTTTGCATGAAGGTGGGATACCCTTCCGGGTAGCTTACAAGTAGAGGCTTTAAGGCGTATAGTTGAGCCCAGTAGAGGTTTTTATTCCAGTCATCTTCATCAAAAGATCCAAATTCATTTTCAAGAGATCGGTGGCGGTTTTTGTATTCTTCATTTTCTGAAATATCCATATTATTCAGGTGTTCTCTGGCCCTTTCAGAACCAAGAAGGCCCATGATATTCAGGGCTGGAGGATTGAGCTTCTGGAGAATATAGGAGTCAGGAATGTAGCGCTGACCCATGAACCTGAAACCTTTTGCGGCCGCAAAGCCTTCGTTTTCAGTTTCAGAGCCTGCCGGAATTAGTTCCCCTGTCCCGCCGTAGATTTTTGGGCTTTCATATTTATCCAGCTCAGTTATCAGTTCCGCAAGGCTTTCGTTGTCAAAACTCACTCCGGATCTATCATTCCCAAAAACAGTATCCAGAGCTTTTGCATATTCATATGGTCCCAGGTCATCGGAAAAACCTACATAGAAAGCCGTCACGTAGTAAATTCTGTCCCAGCTTGCCCGAATGTTTTTGTCCCTATCAAAATGGTCAGAAATTAAAAAGGCCTGCATAGTCTGAATTTTTTCTTCATTTTCCTGGTTTTCTGCAGCCAATTTTTCTGCAGCAAATTCTTTTGCAGCCAATTCTTCTGCCGTTGATTTGTCTTCAGTAATCATGTCCGACTGGAGGAACATACTTATTCGACCATGCCACATCATGGCCTTGAAATATTTCTCAAGGATTTCCGAGTTAGTGTAGTGTCCTCTGGGCACATACTGAGAATAATCTTCGTTGTACTTGAAAATAGGAGAGGCCGCAAAGCCTTCGTGAGCTTCTATAAGAGCAAGCTCGGCTTCAACATCATCTTTTACAAATGCAGGAACCTTAAACTGAGACTTAATCTGATTCTCTTCTGGCTGGAGCAGGCTTAAGGCAACCGCAAAGTATGCAACATTTCTTCTTGCAGCTTCCTTTTTTCTCCCTGATGCACTGTTATAATCCTCTATGGAGGCTTCAAGAAGGGCTTTGTCAAGTTTCCAGAGCTCGTCGTAAAATTCCTCAGATTCTACCCTTTTTAGTGTTTCATCAAACTGGATGTGATAAAGGTGAAGAAGAGAATCCGACGTAATAAAGATAGGAACATCAGCTATTTTCAGGTCTCGGTAAGTTTCATTTACCAGTGAATGACCTGTAATCAATTGATTTTTGGAATCTTCACCTGCGAGTACAACAAAGCCGTTTTTGTGCAGCAAATCCCTGCTTTCGTTTGTAAGGGGAATTTTCTGAGTAAAATCATCATAATTTGCAATTTCGGAAGCCATTAGGGGCAGAGAATAAGCGGGAACTGCAGGCTCAAACTGCAGGTTTTCTTTACTGTAATATCCGGAAAAAGAGCTTTGCTTTTCAAGTCCAAGGGTGGCTTTGTTTTTTTCGGAGAAGGTTTCTTCAGGGGCGATTTCTTTGGTGTCATTCAATAAACCGTCCTGATTAAATAAACTTTCCTGATTATCGGTCATTTTTTCCGGTCTGGCCTCTTCGACTGGTTCGCTGCTGCTGTCAATGCAGCCGGATTCAAGTGTCAGTAATATTGTCAGCAGGAAGATAACTATCAATACCCTTATTTTCAAGTCAAATCCCTCACATATTAATTTTTATATTTAGTAGAAAATTTATAAAAAGTTAGGAAATACAGAAAATTAAAAATTTAAGTAGTATACAGCAACGGGAGGATGTAAAGTTTAATTTTTTACTATAATAATTCCAAAAATTAATAATAATGTCGCGCATAATCCAATCGCTGCGACATGATTAATGTCTTCTATTGGATAAACAGTATCTTTTACTGGAGAGGTAGTATTTTCCACACTATTTAATTGACCAGAAATGTTTAATCCAGAATATTCTGTTTCGCCATTACTATCTGAAGTCAATTTACTGGGAAGGAAATATGATTCATTATAGTAATTATCAAAGCGTACTGTACCTTTCTGGTTGTAAAAGACAACAGAAACCCCCTCGAGACCGGCTTTTTTCGCATTTTCATTCACAATATTGCAAATTTCATTAAGTTCTCTATGGGAATAGATTGTTTCGTTTCCTTCATAATAGAGTTCTATCGGGAAAAATTGATCCATATTATCGGAGCCGTAATTAATTATTGGCCCTTTGGGATGAAGATATGGTTTAATTTCATTGAGCGAACTATTTCTAACAAGTTGTAAGGATGACGAATTAACCATATAGTAATAAAAAACCGGAAATTCGACATCTGTTAGCTGGATAACATCTTTGCCGAATGCAGGGCTATCTTCAGGAAAATAAAACATTGCTGTCTTATCCCAGAGACAAAATATGACCGGGACTTCATCAATCCCGGCTTTAATTGCATTCTTTTCCACAATGTTGTAGATTTCTTTTAACTCTTTTTCGGAATAGACAGTTTTGTTAC
>DUGS01000033.1:2345-9268 GCA_013331265.1 Methanosarcina sp. | reverse complement strand
TAGTCAACTATCGGGCCATCAGGATAAAGATACGACTTTACCTCATGAATAGAACTATCTCTTACAGCCTGCAGGGTTGAACTGAACTCAGCCAGCTGGGAGGCATTTTTAATTTCCGGAACATTTCCATATGCTTTTAACACATTGGGATCGTATACAGGGCTTTCAGGATTTGTACAATTTGTAAGGGATTCTTCATTTAATTTAGAGAGCAGAAAGATTGTTTCCTCCGGGTTATCATGCCAGGCATAGTATGGCACATAATACACGAGTATCCCTGACCAGCCAATCCTTTTCTCTATAATTTTATCCTGACCAGGCAAATGGAAACTATCTGCAAGTCCGGGTCCTGAAAGCAGGACTAAAATTGAAAAAATGACAAATAGCTTTACTGATTTTTTACCCATGTAATCACCAAAATTCTCCAAAAATTAATTATTGTGCACAGATTTTGCCAGGGTAACTCCTGCCCCAGAAGCTTTATCCTTTCACATAATTTACAGGTCCCTAATTTCCCGGGAGGCATGACCATGCAAGCCTTAAAAACCCTCAAAACTGGCATAATCATACCCCTGGAACCTGGAGTTCAGGTGAGCATGGAAAGTATATTTGAACTCCATAATTGATTTTCAACAGACTCTATATAAGTTTTCTAGCCAGATCATCAAACTGAAAATATTTCATTCTCTTTTGGAGTACACAATTATTCTCTGACCTTTGATTGTTTGATGCCCTGGACAGAGAATTTATAAGGCTACAGTTGCCGAGGGTGTTTTGTACAATATAAAAAAAGCTACATGAATATGCAGAAATGTACAGTTTTCTAAGCTTGCATTCAAACCAGTTCATCTGAAATCCAGATAGATACCTGCAGGATAATTTGCAGCAGGATTAAAAAGAAGTGGTTTGCGGCGGAAAATGCTTATTATTAGGCATGGTGCACTTGCCATTCAATTATAAGACACATAAGACACGTTATTTTGTCCGGGCTTATGATCATTCTGCTACGTTGAAAGTAATTCTGAATTCCGTTCCATTCGTTCTTTTAAGTTCGATTTTTCCATTCAGCTGGGCAACCAGGATACTTACCAGCTTCAGCCCCAGTGATTCAACATTTTCCAGGTCTATTTTTTCAGAAATTCCTTTTCCATTATCTGAAATTGTCAGGCTGAAAAGAGATTCCTGAGTTTCAGTACTTTTTTCTTCCCTGCAAAGCTGGATTCGTATTTCCCCTTCTTTATCCTCAGTAAATGCATGTTTGAGAGAGTTAGAAACGAGTTCATTAACAATAATTCCTAACGGGACTGCAACATCCATATCAAAGAAGATGTTTTCTTCAAGGTCCATATTTAATCTGAGATTATCATTTCCAAGTCTGTATGTCTGGAAGAGGTTCTCAGCGAGTTCCTCAATATACGATGAAAAGTTCAGTGTGTCGAGACCTCCCCCTTTGTACAGTTCCTCATGAATAAGAGCCATTGATATAACTCTGTCCTGACTTTCCCTGAAAGCTTCAAGGACTTCCGAATCCTTAATATCCTCTCTGTTATTGAACTTATCAGCCTGGAGATCAAGCAGGGAGGAGATTACCTGAAGATTATTCTTAATTCTGTGGTGGATTTCCTTTTTGCGGACAATTTCAATGTTTGCCAGAGCTTCTTCAGCCTTCTTGCGCTCAGTAACATCCTGAATTATTCCCCTGGCTCGAACAGGGGTGTTATTCTGATCAAAAATAACTTCTATATCCCCGTAGACTGTGCGTTCTTCCCCTCTGCCCGTAATGATCCTATAATCAATACCGCGGCACGCTCCGGTGAAGCTTCTCTTAACGGCGCTGTCCACATAATCCCGGTCATCGGGATGCACATAGTTCAAAAGTTCATCATAAGTTGCATCGGCTTCTGAAAGGCCACGTCCAAAAATTCTACAAAGTTCATCGGACCAGTGCACTTTACCGGTTATAAGGTCCCAATCCCAGTTTCCAACATGTGCCATTTTTTGAGCTTCAGAAAGGCTTTTCTCATTTTCTTTCAATGATAGATAAGCGCTTTCAAGCTGTATTGTCCGCTCTTCAACCAGTTTTTCTAAATTGTCATGTGCTCTTTGTAGAGCTCTTTTTGCCTTTAGAAGCTCTGTAGTATCACGTGCGGCAGCAAAGACCCCGAGAACTTTACCAGACTCATCCTTATAAACTGAGACATTATACAAAACAGGAGTTACATGCCCATTCTTATGCTGCATTTCAAGAGGATAATCCCGTACCGATCTTTCCTGGAACGCATGCCGATAAGCTTCTCTGGCTTTTTCAGGCTCAGTAAAATAGTCTGAGAAATCGGTACCTATGAGTTCATTCCGAGAATAGCCAGTAACTATTTCAGTAGAATTATTGACATCGGTTATTTTTCCATCTGACCCGATGGTCATAAAAGGATCCAGACTGGCTTCAATCAAACTGCGGTTATAAAGATTTGACAACCTCAGGGCTTCTTCTGCTCTTTTGCGCTCGGTGATGTCCTGGTTGGTGCCATACATCAAAACGACCTTACCAGAGTCATCCGTGACGATTTCGTTTTCACTCAACAGGATTCTCGGCGTGCCATCCCTGCGGATGATATTGTAGGTGACTATGTACTTATGCCCGCTCTCAATGGACTTCTGGATCTCCCTGTCGACCATTTCCCTATCCTCGGGCACGATGAAGCTTAAGAAAAGATCATACGAAGGTTTCACTTCACCCGGAACCAGCCCATAGTTCCGGTACGATTGTTCAGACCATGTGATCTCGTTAGTAATAAGGTCCCAGGTCCAGCTGCCGATTTGAGAGATCTGCTGCGCCCTCGCAAGCTCCGCCTCACTCTTTTGGAGCGCATCCTCAGACTGCTTGCATTCCGAGATATCTCTAATGATCTGACATGTGTTTATATCGCCATCAGCGCCCACAAAGAGTTTAGAGGTTGTATCGCAGACGAAAGTTGACCCGTCTTTTCGTCTGTATATCAGTTCAGCTCTCGCTCGGCCGGTCAGCCTTCTTTCCTCAAGTGCATCAGCAAGCTTCTCATCGTTGACTGCCAGACCGTCTCTTCCCGCCCGTATAATTTCATCTTCAGTCATGCCAAACATTTGACACGCTTGAGGGTTTGCACAGAGAACAGTGCCATCAGGCTTTGTCAGCAAAATTCCGTCGAGGCTGTTTTCATACAGAGATCTATAGCGCTCCTCACTCACCTGCAGCGCCTTTTCTGCCCTTTTCCTTCCGGAATTTTCTATCCGCTCCCATTTTCCTTCCCTTTTGATCAAAGCAGATTGATGGTTGGAGACTACATCAATAATCCCGGCTGTGCTGCACATATCGAGATAATATGGGCATAGGGCTATTACGTGGTACCTGTCGATGATGGCATCCACTTTATTTTCATAATCAACAAAACTATTCCAGCCTTCTTTTTCCAGCCAGCGGTTGTCCCCTGCAGCCCTGAGTCCATCGTAGCCCCTTTCCAGAACCAGATTAATTTTTTCAACCCAGCTATTTACGACTCTCTCAGGATCGAAAATACCCTCCTTCAGATACCCATGAGTGTAAGGGATGATTTCCATTTGTCCTTTCTCAAGATAAACATCAATATCAGGAACAGCCAATTTCAGGGCTTCTTTTGCTTCCTCAATTTCCAGAGGTTGTGATGTGATCCACACGCAAAGCTCGTTATTTTCCAGCCCTGCTTTGAAGTAAGGAACGAGTATGTCTATCAGGTCTTCCCTTGTTTGGTAAAACTGGCAGAAGTGCGTTCCCCAGGGTACATCTCCAATTATATCAATGCCAGATTTTCTCAGGCGTTCTCTCATTCCAAAATATTCCCCTGCTTGCCGATGTATAAAGCGAAAATTCCATTGTCTCTACATTGTCTCTATAATGTATGGTCTTTCCTTCCCGTGCTTCATAATTGGACTTTCACTGAAAAAACACTGTGCAAAGCGACATTTGGGAGAATCAAAAACCTTATCAGTTGAGGGAGTTGACAGCTCACAATACTATGCCAACCATATCACAATAAATTTTATTTACTTATATTTATTTTTCCCTCTGCATATATTTTGTGTTGAGGCTACAACGATTATCCGATTTGTATGAGCTTATCCCAAAACCAATTTCATCCTCAAATCAGAAGGTTTTTAAAATTATTTTCCATGATCAAAAAATTGAATCGCATCTCTTTATTCCAGCAGGGTTCTTGGATTTATAAAGCCACTTCTGAGCATATGGTCTGCAAGTACAAGGGCAACCATGGCTTCGGCAACCGGCACCATGCGCGGGGGAATCGTAGGATCATGCCGACCTTTGATTGAGATTTCTGCGTTTTCCCGGGTTGTGAGGTCAACTGTTTGCTGAAGTTTACTTATGGAAGGGGTGGGTTTTACTGCTGCCCTGCAAACAATATCCAGACCCGTAGAAATTCCTCCGAGTACCCCGCCTGCGTTATTGCTCGTACAGGTTATTTCTCCGTCTTCAATGCGGAAAGAATCGTTCATTTCACTTCCACGCATGCGGGCAGCCTCAAATCCGGCTCCGATTTCAAAGCCTTTGACTGCGGGGATGCTCATAAGAGCTCTTGCAAGGTCTGCGTCAAGCCTGTCAAATACGGGTTCTCCAATGCCTGCAGGCACACCTTTTACAATGATCTCGACAATTCCACCGACACTGTCCCCTTCCTGACGCAGGGCTGCAACTTTCTCAAGCATTTTTTCAGCGGCTGCGAGATCGGCACAGCGGACAGGGGTTTTTTCCACGTTTTCAAGGATTTCTTCAAAAGAGAGGGGGTTTGCCCGGATGGCTCCGAGTTCGAGGACATGCCCGGCAATCCTGATCCCGGAACGAGAAAGAAGAAGCTTTGCCAGGGCTCCGCCTGCAACCCTGCCTATTGTCTCGCGGGCTGATGACCTGCCCCCTCCGCGGTGGTCTCTTATCCCGTAGCGAGCCATATATGTAAAATCTGCATGTCCCGGGCGGGGAGTATTTTTAATAGCATCATAAGAAGAAGACCGGGCATCCGAGTTCCAGACAAGCATGGAGATGGGGGTGCCTGTACTCATGCCTTCGAAAATTCCAGAAAGTATCTCCACCCTGTCAGCCTCGCTTCTCGGTGTGGAGACTTCACTCTGTCCTGGGCGCCGCCTGTCCAGTTCTTTCTGGATGTCGGCTTCGGAAAAAGGGAGTCCTGCAGGCAGCCCGTCAACCACGACACCGACAGCCCTTCCGTGGGACTCACCCCAGGTCGTGATTCGAAACATCTGCCCGAAAATGTTTCCAGCCATGCATCTTAACTGGTTTTTTTGGTATTTGATCCTTGGGGTGAAGCGGGTTCAAGGTGCACAACCACATCAGTGATGTCTTTGTATTCGGCTTTCAACGTTTTACTTACGTTGTGAGAAATAAGATGTGCTTCTTCAAGAGGCAGGTCGGCCTTCACAAGCACATGCATATCTATCCGTATATCTCCCATGCCGCCGCGAGTCCGGATCTTATGGCAGCCCAGAACCCCTTCAACGCCTATAACAAGGCTGCAGATGTCTTCTTCCTCAAGCCTGGACATATCAAGCAGGACCCTGTAGCTCTCCTTCATAATCCGAAACCCGGCCCTGAAGATAAGAAAAGATATGAGAAGAGCGATCACAGGGTCAAGAAGAGGAAAACCCAGCTTTACGGCAGCCAGGCTTACTATTACCGAAAGAGAGACATAGATGTCGCTTTTCGTGTGCATGGAGTCCGCAATAAGGACCTGGCTTCTCAGGGATATACCCTGTCCATATTCATAGTGAGTGACCAGATAGTTAATGCACATCGTACCAAGTATTACAAGAAAGCTGATAGCTGTAACCTCAGGGACGCTCCGGATAAGAAAACGGTCAAGTGCATTCCGGAAAATCTCAAAACCCACAAAAAGAAGGAGCAGGGCAATAAAAATAGAGGTTACGGTTTCATATTTCTGGTACCCGTAAGGGTGCTCTTTATCCGGGGGGCGCGCTGCAATAAAACTTCCTATAAGTCCCACAATATTTGAGACCCCATCAAATAGGGAATGATAGCCGTCTGCTGTCATACTGAGAGCACCGCTCAGGGTTCCGTAAATGATTTTAGCAAAAGCTACAGCAAGGTTCAGGAAAAGTACGATCACAAGGACTTGCTGGACTTTTTTAGACCTGTGAATCACCGGATAACAACCCCCTGATGAGAAACATAAAATGACAGGATCGAAAACGATAGAAGTTAAGGCTATTTAAGTCAGGATAATGTTATTATTGTATACTAACTTGAGTCGTTTTATATTATAATATTCTGCTGTCATTATGCTTATTACAACACATTCTCATGATCATTACGGAGCCATAAGCGGTAACTCAAATTACCAACATGGATGGAATTAAGAAAAAGATGAAGAGAAATAATTAATTTGGCATTAGTTTAAGAAACCCTATATACAATCTATATTTGGAGGATTATTATGGAGAGAATCAATAATTTCAGAAAGAAGAAAGTTGGATCAAATCTTGACCAATTTAAAGCCGATCAAGATCAGGCTTCTGATAACAGCACGGTTTTTCCTGAAGAACCGGAAGGGGGGCAGCATCACCGTCAAGGAGACCTCAGGAAAATTTGGGTTTATTTAGAATTATTGTTTTCAATGTTAGTAGATTCCTTCAATGGAAAATACCCTGTTCCGAAGAAAACAGCATTAGTGTTAACATTAGCTCTCCTGTATCTCATAAGTCCAGTTGACATCTCTCCGGATATACTTCCTTTAATTGGATTTGTGGATGATGTCGCTGTACTTGCTTTTGCGTTTAGTCTTATTAAAGACGACCTGGAGAACTATAGAGCCTGGAAAATGAATTACTGATAGCGGTTTAGATCAGAACAGTATTAGATCAGA
>DUGS01000033.1:1237-2175 GCA_013331265.1 Methanosarcina sp. | reverse complement strand
ACAGTATTAGATCAGAACAGTATAATTCAAGCTCTTGCCTTCCATCTTTACCGGAATAACATTTAATCTGTGAGTATTTAAAGTTGCTACCGGTAGAACTGAGATAAAAATTAGCTGAAAATCAGCAGAAACCGAAGCGGCATAACTTTACAATTATATTTCCCTCGCAGCCCCTCTCAACTCGTTAGATTGGAAATTCTACGATTGCGATTCATTTCAAGCCTCTCAAATCTGAAATTATAGTCAAGATTAATAGCTAGACTCCAGATAAAATAGATTAAGAAAAGAGGCAAGTAGACTGCCGAGATCCCAGAATTTACTGTTTTGAGATAGCGGGAGAATGTATTCAAAGAATATAGGGAGAGGGGATAGTCTGCCTGATAAACGGAAAGAAAACTCACAATCCGAGGGGAACAGTACCTGGGGAGTCAAAAAATTCATACAAGATATGTTGATAATCATCGTAATTATGAGCATCGCTGATTTTATTATTGAAGATGTTATCAAGAAAAGTGAGACTATTTTCGAAGTTTACATATCAACAGAATCCGAGTTTCAGGTTTACCTTACAAACGATACGAAATATGAACTCTGGGTTCTGGAATTTTATGGGGGCCCTGAAAAAATCAATGTATCAATAAAAAAGGATTCCTATACTGCATTTGAAGATACCTTCGTGTTAATGCACCCTGAAGGAGATTATATTCCTTATCAGCCAACTTTCGCAGTTAAGGAAAATGGAACTTACCAGATGTACGCAAAACCACTGGATTCAGGTATTGTCAAAATAAAAATAAGGAAAATCCATGGATATTCTATATGATTCTTTATGTCCTTAATTTAAAGAGAACTGCATTTTAAAACTAATCTGCTCACAACTTTATCTATATTTATAAACCGGTGAGATATAACTTTTTTATTATATTTTCACCCCAGCC
>DUGS01000033.1:0-955 GCA_013331265.1 Methanosarcina sp. | reverse complement strand
GTGCTTCGATTCTATCTAAGATTTATGAAACCTGTGGGAAATTAAATGAAGATTATTTTATTCCTGCTAATTCGGACGCTCTCTTAAGATGATCTGTACCAGAATTGCGAGCCATTTTGGCCTTTTGAAAATATTCAGCTCCCCCAGTACCATTTTTCGCTTCATTTGCTCCCTGCAACAAAAACTGACCTGCAGAGTTATAGTCCTGAAGAGCTGCCTTCCACTCATTCTGGGCATCTTGAAGTTCGGAAGATACTGTATATTGATCATTTTCCTGAATGGCGTTCTGAGTATCATTTACTGTTTGTTGTGCATACACAGCGAGGGCGGTATAATCAGAATTGTTTGCAGCATTGGATACACAGTCCAAATCTGCTTTAAGTATCTTCAAATTTTTCTGGACGTTAGCTGCCCATGCAATATCCTGGTAGGCTGACTTGAAGGTATTTAATGATGAATTTGATTGAGCCTGAGAAGCATTTTCATCATTTTGTGATCCAACAAAGCCCCTGACAATCAGTGCAAATACCAAAATACAAAATACGAAGTAGAGGTATTTTTTCATATACACGCCCCTAAAAGTCCATACATTACTATAGAAATTTAGAGGAGATGTATTATAAGAGTACCTTTACATTTTCTATATTCGATATAAATATGGAAAAAATCGATTTGAGAAAGCATGTATAGAAAGACTTCTAAATAAGAGATAAACCTGTATTGAATACTTTTTTATTATATTTCTGCCCCCGCTTCCCTAAAATAGGGGGACCAAAAAAAGATAATTAAGTTTCTGTCAGAAGTGTTTTTGCCATTAAAAGCAAATCCTGGTGAGATTCATTCCAGTTTATATTAAAAAATCCGCCATCCGATTTAAACTGCAAGAAACCCATTCAGAAGCCTTGAAGAAAAAAGTAAATTTAAGAAAGCATACCTATAAATAGGATTCATATTA
>DUGS01000124.1:3995-9395 GCA_013331265.1 Methanosarcina sp. | reverse complement strand
AGATGAACTAAATGCCAGCATATACCAGGAGTTCGATTTCGATATCGTTCCCCCAGATTATGGATTGACACCCGGGGACAGCCTTTCAAATGTTACCCTTAAAATTGTTTACTATACACATGATAATTCTGTCAAAAAGATGAAAGTTAAGTTCTATACAGAAAAACTTGGATGGTTGTACAATAACAAAGAATGCCCGAAGTATCCCAGTGTCTTTGGAACGGAGCTATTCAACTTGACCGGGTATGTCAACAGCACCGAGGACCTTGCCAATTTAAAGATAAGGATTGAAGCTGTGGCACAGGCAGATGCATCGGCAGAAAAAGAGATATTCATCGACTACATGGCTTTATGGATCGAATGATTTAAAAAACTGAGACTCCGGATTGTACTGGTGGACAGGAGATAGGGTGGCAAAATTCACCAGGAAGTCGATTTGCACTTCTGAAGGAAAAGAATTAAGGAAAAGATTTGAGGAGAGGAATCAATCTGCCCCTTTCAAGAATCAAAATTTTCAGAAAAAACCACTCCGCAGTTTCGGAAACTGTGGGGACTGTTCTCCTTTTGGGAATTGTAGTCATAATGATCAGTTTCTCAGGTGCATACATATTTGCCCAGAAGGGTCCTGATGATGTTCCTCATACGAGGCTGCAGGAATGGAGGGACAGTTCGGGAGACACAATCTACGTGAAACATAGCGGGGGAGAGCCACTTTACACGGAAAATTGCGAGATTGTGCTTAATATCAAAGGAGAAAAGTACGTGTACTCTTCGGAGGACATCTTCAAAAACCTTGGAAATGAAAGCGTCTGGAGACTTGGGGAGGTACTGACAATCGATGCGGGAAACATATGGGGCATTAACATAACAAATAACGACGAGATAGAGCTGCTTGTTGTTGACACCCCTTCAAAACAGCCGATCCAGAAAGCGAGGCTAACAAAGGAGTATGAAACAACAAGACCCAGTTTAAGGATATGGATTACTCCGAGAGGAGAAATAATTGATACTTCTGGAGGTTACGGAGACATTAGACAGATTAAAGATAAAGATAGTGAGACTCCCAATGACGTACTATATAACACTAAAGATAAGGACAGACCCTGTACAGTCTATCACCCTTCGTTAAGTAAATTGAATTCGAGTGAATATCAGGAGTTTGATTTTGATATTAACCCGTTAGAGTATGGATTGGACCCTGAGTATACTTTTTCAAACGTAACTTTAAAAATCGTATATCACTCACACGATGTAGCTACAAAACAGATTAAAGTAAAGATCTACGACGCTGACGAACCTGATGGATGGGTTAATTTAACAGAAGATCTTCCGCCTCACACTGATACTTTTAAATCAGAGTATTATGACCTTACAAACTACATCCAGAATGCAGAAGAATTGACGTGTTTTAAGGTAAGAATTGAAGGATGGGCAGAAAATATTCAAAAAAGTGTATATATTGATTATATGGCTTTATGGATAGAGTAATTTTTCAAGAAAGTATGGTGCCTGAAAAAAGCAATTATTACGACAAGTCATAAAAAATTAATACATAGAGATGAGCTCAAACGATTTATTTAAAAAGAGAAGAATAGAGGAATCGGTTTTGCCGAATATAAAAAAATTCATAAAAAATCGCTCCGCGGTTTCGGATGTTATGGGAGAAGTGCTCATGACTACAATTGCGGTGCTCCTTATAAGTTCAATTTCAGTTTTCATTTTTTCTTATGATGGAGCTGCTGATGTACCCCGCGCCCAGGTAAAAGAATGGATGGATACACAGAAAAATACAATCTACCTTGAGCACAGTGGAGGGGAATTCATCGATACAGAAGATCTTGAAATTGTGGTAAACGTGAATGGTACCCGGTATGTCTATAATTCATCACAGATTTATACAAACCTGGGAAATAAAACCAGCTGGGAACTGGGGGATAGAATAGAGATCGATACCCATAGCGAATGGAATCTCGATATAGAAGAGAAGCATGAAGTAAACGTTTACCTGATAGATATGCCCTCAAAGAAAGTATTCCAGAACCTTCAGCTTTCCACCGAATGAATTGCAGATTCCGGCTGGTAGCTACAGGAAATACTGGTGCAAGCATTATAAATCCCAATATTGACTACGCGATGCTGCATGTAAGTTGAAAAAAATTAGAAAGCAGGAAAGGGAAAAAGATGAAAATCAGGTCCTTTGAATCAATCTCTTCTTTTTACAGATCCGAATCGGGAGTATCCGTCGCTGTTGCTGCAGCCCTGCTGCTTGGAATTATAGTTGCCGCAATGACAACAATCCAGCTTAACTATGTGCCGGTCTGGAAAGAAGATGCAGAATACGCTCACATGTCCGATGCCTGGCAGGGTATGTCCAGACTCAAGTCTAATGTTGATATCCTGGCTGCAGGGCTTGAAATAAACCCCAATGCAAGGATCGTCCTGAGCACCCCGATCAGTGTAGGAGGGACCGATGTCCCTTTTATAGGAGACATGGCAACGGGCGGCACTCTTGCCATAAACAATGACATCTCAGGTCTTTCGATAATTGTAGACACTGACACATCCACCGGAGAATACAATAGCAGTAAAAGTCTCTATTACACAGGCACGGTCAAATACTTCCCGACAAACACCTATTACGTGGATGAGACTTACAGCTATGAAAACGGGGCTTTGATCGTAGCCAGAGAAGGAAGATCAATGATGAAACTCACTCCGGCAATCGTGCTAGAGAAGGGTAACATAGCAAACCAGAGTACAGTAAACCTCTCAGTTAATGCCGTAGTCCTCAAAGGTCCCAGGGGAGTGATGTCCAGCAACACAGTAGAGGATATCAGATTGACCTCAAAAAACTTCACACACCTCTACACCTACACCAATCTTGAAAAAGCAATCTACAATAACAGTATTACCTCTGCCTCTGTCACGGTTTACACGGAAAACACAGAAGCCTGGGAAAAATATTTTGAAAACTCAGCCGAAGCGATCAATCTGCAGAAAGGAGATGACTACAACCTTACCAGGGGCACCTACAATGTAACGCTTTCCCTCTCCCCAGTAAATAAAGACATGTACGTTAATGTAGATAAAACCGTGATAAAAGTCGAAACAGGGATCTGATGAAAGTTGCGGTGGTACATCCCTCTGACAGCAAGGGGTATTCGACAGATCAAATTGCTTGCAGCTTATTTCACCCTGAAGAGGCTGCCCGACAATTCAATTTCAGGATAAAACATGGGAAAAATAAGGTATCTAAAGCCTTAAAATAAAGAAAAAAGGAATTAGTTATTACTGAAGGTAATTGTCGGACAGCCTGTAAAGGACGGGGGATTCGTAACCCTCTGCACTCCAGTAGTAATAAAAAACAGATTACAATATAATCAGCGGAAATTCCACTGTTAAACTTTTTCTTGCGCCGAAAAACAAACACATCAGCTTTGAAGCCTGCAATACCCTTAAAAAATAGATGCTGAGATTCAGTATTAGAGTACAGAAGGATAATATTTGTATTGTAAAAAATACTATTTTTAGTTCTTTTTTCAGCATTTTCTTTTATAAAAGCCAACTACTTATATAATATTTTTTAATTTGAATCTTCTCAAAGTTTTTAAGAACCGTGAAATCTCTGAATTAATATTTATTTTAAGAAAACATGGGATATATAAATAAACAGTAAAGAGAGTAATTTCACTTGGAATAAAAGAAGCAATATCACTTTTCAACAAAATATATATGGCGGTATTTTCATTTTTATTAAAATTTAATTATATTTTAACCCAAAATTGCACCCTTAAAATAATATGCCTTATCAAAATTCTCTTTGAAAGTGCCCCTCGTGTTTAGTAAAGTGATTTAAACGGCGGCTACGAGGAGATTTAATTTTACACAAAATAATCAAGAAAGTTGTTTTGTGAGAATATCTCCTGCAAGACGCTGAATTATTACTCAATGTTATTTATCTTAAGTTAAGCGTTTTTTCATAGTAAAATGAATAGAAACAGTATACGATAAACAAGACAGAGCGATAAAATTTCAAAAATCTGATGATGAGGACAAAGAAGCTTAATCCAGAAAAAGTAACAAATAAAAAGTGAGAGGATAGCACCTGAAGAAGGTGCTCTCCATTTGCGTTTAGAACCTTATATTCTTGTCACAGATCATCTGTTTAGTCTGGACGTCGATAACTTTTACTTTAATAGGCATTCCAGAAGTGGCTTTTGGAACAGCGGGCTCACCCGCAGGTGCATTCAAACTTACAGTACTTACACTCCCAACATCAAGAATACCAAGACCAGTAGCATTTATCTCGTAAGAAGTCCCATTAATTTCTACGAGCACTTTTGTAGTGGTACTTTCATTGAAACGTATTGGGTCGCCACCAAGGTGTTCAAATTTTAAATAACCTGGATCGGTGAGATTATATGCCTTAATATCTATGTTCGCTTGCGGTGCTGATTTTGCAGGTCCCTGGCCGAAGACGGATGAGCCGATTGCGGCGGCGAGGATGACGGTGATTGCAACCATCAGCACGACACCGATTACCGGGGACACTGCTTTATTATTGTTAAATAATTTTTTGAGATCCATATGATTCTCCCTCCTGAGTTAAAGACTTCCAGACAGGACACCCTGTCGGAATTTTTAACAGATGAATAGGTGTTTACAATTGATATTTTTTTTAACTGCACTCAAAGATATTCTTCATTCGTATATAAATTTTTGCTGGACTTCTGAATAATATTCAGAAACTATGTATTTCATTTTTTATAAATGTTTCCGGTAAAATATGTATAAATATATAATTATATTAAAACAGTTAAGTTAATATTCATTAATAACATTTTAAGATAACAGCTTCTAAATTTATGGAAGGTGACTGTTATCGTGGAGGGAAAAAAATACAGGGCACTTGGTAAGGACTGCCGGGCAGTTTCAGAGGTAATAGGGCAGGTGCTCATGGTAGCTGTAGTTATACTGGCTTTTTCTTCAATAGCTATTACAGTGTTTTCAGATGAGGGAGCTGTAAAGCCCCCACATGTCCCGCGTACCGACCTGCAGGAAAGTAAGTCAAAAAACACAGTGCAGATCTTCCACACCGGAGGAGAGGCTATTGATCTTGAATATATCAAAATAATACTCAGCGTCAATGGGACGCAGGCTGAATTCAATATTTCTGACTCTAATGTCGCCGCCTATGATCCAAAAGGCAAAAAGCTGTCCTCTGACGGTGTCTTTATGCTCGGGGATTACATCATAATTGACCCAAGCAGTAAAGTTAATATCACAGATGAAAATGCCACCATCGATCTTTATTTCGTGCACACGGAGTCAAAACAGGTGATTAAAAAGGCAATCCTCTGAAGAGAGTTCGGGGATTGTTAAAAATTTCTTGCTATTTTT
>DUGS01000124.1:0-3738 GCA_013331265.1 Methanosarcina sp. | reverse complement strand
ACACAGTTTTCATAGAGGGTGACTTTTACCGTGGAGGGGAATAAAAAGTACAGGTTATTTGCCCGGGACTGCCAGGCAGTCTCAGAGGTAATGGGGGCTGTGCTAATGATATCTATTGTCGTGCTGGCCTTTTCTGCAGTTGCTATTACAGTATTTTCAGATGAGAGAGCAATGGATCCTCCACATACTCCGCATACCAACCTGCGAGAAAACATTGACACGTCGAAAGACAAAGTGCAGATCTTCCACATCGGAGGGGAGGCTATTGACCTTGAAGACATCAAGATAATACTCAGGGTTAATGGGATGCAGGCAGAGTTCAATATGTCTGACCCTGATGTCGAAATCTACGATCCTGATGGCAATAAGCTGCCCCATGATGGCGTCTTTACACTTGGGGATTACATCGAAATCGACCCAAGCAGTAAAATAAATATTGAACATGGAGACGTCGTTGATTTCTATTTTGTGCACTCTGAGTCCAGCCAGGTTATTCAGAAAACAAAACTCTGGAGTGAGGGCAAGGAGTTCCCTGATTGGATAACTCCTTATACATTTCCTGGTGGAACTGCGTATGATAATTACACGGCGACATGGCTGGATACGGAGTTAGTCGATAAAATCAACGATAACAAATCCACAAGAACTCATATATCAAAAAATGAAACGACATACGAAAATTTTACTTTTGCCATAAATACAGAGGAGCTGGAAATTCCAGAAGGCACATTATTTACTAATATTACCCTGAAAATTGTCTGTACACGACATGACAAAAGTCCGATAATACTGACACCGGAAATCAATAATGGATCCTCCCAGTGGACTCGATTGTATCCCTCCATCGGCTTTACTCATTCAATGGATTTCGTGAATCAAAATTATAACATAACTGAATATGTGAAGAATACCACAGAACTGGAAAATCTCGAAGTCAGGATATTAGCTGATGGGCGCGCGAGCGACAGTGCTGATAAAGCTTTCCATGTTGATTTTATAGGCATCCACTTGGATTATTAACTTATGAGGAAGGGTGTTAAATCAGGGGTTTGAATATATGACAGAAAAATTTTCAAAAAATTCACAGGCAAAAAAGCCCTTTTCTCTCCGTTC
This sequence comes from Methanosarcina sp., assembly GCA_013331265.1. Taxonomy (GTDB): domain Archaea; phylum Halobacteriota; class Methanosarcinia; order Methanosarcinales; family Methanosarcinaceae; genus Methanosarcina; species Methanosarcina sp10923u. Next base: position 2,625 of record DUGS01000124.1, on the reverse strand, counting down.
AGAATCTGCATCATCAACGGTTGTAGGGGCAGTTTTGCTGCTTGCGATCATTGTTAGCGTATTTTCGGTGGTAAGAATTGGTTATATCCCGGAATGGAAAAATGATGCGGAATATTCACACATGAACGATGTCTGGGAGGATATGTCGGACCTCAAATCAAAAATCGACTTGATGACCATAGCCCTTGCATCAGATCCAGATTCCCAGGATATTGAAATTACTATGAATGTACCTTTCCATATGGGAGGGGGAGATGTTCCACTTATTGGCACCATAAAGTCCAGCGGGACTCTTTCAGTAAACAAGGATGAATGTGAAATAACCATAACTACAGACTCTGATGGGGATTGGAACGAAACAACCACTTGCGGCGCTGTAAGCTACTCTTCACAAAACAGGTATTATGTAGACCAGGACTTTACATACGAAGGAGGGGCTTTGATCCTTTCTCAGGGGGAACGGTCTTCTATGATGCTTTACCCCTCGATTCGCTTCTCCAGAGCACCGGCAAATGGATACAATGCTTCAATACACATTGTGGAGATCGATAAATATAAGTTTTCACCCGCCGACGTCATATCCTCGAACACAGGCTGCTCTCTCCGCCTCACCGGCAAAAAGTTTGAGCCCCTTTATGACAGCAATAAGGACAGTTCAGGCAACATAAGTTCCTTCACTTTAACGGTTAATACTGATCATCCTGAAGCCTGGTATCTGTACCTTAAAGAAACAATGGAAGATACAAAGATAAAAGATTCTGATTATACCCTTCCACCACCAACAAATAATACTGTGAGTTTAACCTTCCCCTCTGAATCAAGTGGTAATGACCTGAACAGGCTCTATGTGAGTAAAACAAAAGTAAAGGTAGAACCGGGAATAGGGATCTAAGCCTAAATCATAAACAAGGAAACAGGGGGAAAGGAAGAAATGTCTCGGAAAAGCCTATTAAAATCTGAATCTGCCGCCGCAGTTGCTATTGCAGCTGTACTGCTTTTGGGGCTTGCATTCACCATAATCTCCGTGGTCAAACTAAACTATGCCCCGGAATGGAAAATTGATGCGGAAAAAGACTATAGTTATGATGCATGGAGCAATATGGAGGACGTGAAAACCAGGGCAGACATATTCACCTGGTTCATGATTTCGGACATAAATTATCCAGGAGGGCTTTCCGCAACTGTTCCTTTCAGCATGGGAGGGGGAGATGTCCCGGTATTTGAGCCCTCCAAATCTAACAGTAAGCTTGCAGTAAATACCGAAGAATGTATAATAAGTATAAGTCTTGCCAAGTATCCTACGCCCCAGACAGTTGACTGTGGAGGCGTCACCTATTATTCAGAAAACAGGCAATACCCCGATCAGGTTTTCAGGTATGAGAACGGAGCCCTTATTCTTGCCCAGGGAGAAAACTCTCAGATGAAAAGAAACCCTTCCTTCGATATAGAGAAAATTGATACAAACGGTAATTATACAGTTACTATTAACGCCATAAACCTTACAGGAGAACCTAAATCAGTCTCCTCCAGCACTTCCACTGCCCTGCGCCTTACTGGAGATTCAATAAAACCTTTTCTCAACAGCAGTAAAGATCACCCGGGCGAGAATATAGATGCTTTTAACCTGAGCATTTCCACCCACTATACGGATGCCTGGGCTACTTACCTTAACAATACGGCAAAAGAGAAAGGACTTGTATACAACACTGATTACACCATAGGATCCATACCAGGTGACTACGTGTGTATCTCTTTCCTCCCCGCAGGCAATAATTACAGCATCTACGCCAATCAAACCATACTCTGTGCGGAACTTGGAAGAAAAGTTGAGGAGGAACTCTGCTTGGCGGAAGCGGAAATGTGATGGAGCTAGGTAAGTGGTATACCTTTGAATTATCAGATAACGGGACAGATATTCTTCCGTTGAAGGATTATAAACCGGGATTCGTTTTCCCTGCAAGTTATGGGACAAATATAAAGCTTGAAAACTATGAAAATAATTATGTACCTAATGCATTTGAATACCCGAAGAAGACGCCTTTCGAAGATACCTTCCGGTTTAATTCATTCGCTGATTTCAATTCCAAACCCAACTCGGCAACTATTCGGATGATTTATAAACTCGACTATATTCCCCAATCAGTAACTATGAATATGGCAGAAAATAAACTTGAACATGCTGTTCTCATTGGTAATAATAATGGTAAAGATTGGTATTTGTATAGTGAAACAATTACGATAAATATAATTGATCCTTCGGATCTTACATTTTATTTAAAAATAGATAAACAAAATGGAAAAAATTTTGATATCGACTACCTCGCAGTGCGCTTAGACTAACAGAAAAGAAAAAGGCATATGGAAACTATATCAGCTTATACAGAAAAAGCGAGAAAATAGATCCATATGCCTGAAAGATACACTGCCCCTTACCCTGCAAAAAGAATCCATTCCGACGGCAGGGCTGAAGACACTGAAGTATTGCTTGCAAAGGAAGTCCCTGTTAAACTTTTTCTGGACGGAAAACCGTTTACGACCCTTTTTTCCTCCCCTTTTGAACTAAAAGAGCTCGCTGTAGGTCACCTGATAACGGAAGGAGCTGTAGGTTACGGAGAGATTGCAGGA
>DUGS01000005.1:12633-14755 GCA_013331265.1 Methanosarcina sp. | reverse complement strand
CTTTAGCTGAGTGGTAGTTCACTGGCGGCAAATCAGTAACTGACATAAATGTGATCTGCAATTTCCCTGTCCACGGCATACCGGGTCTGGTCTACCTCAAAAAGATATGACGAGGAGTGCCTGAGCAGAGTGACAGGCATGCCAGGCAGGATGCCCATTGCCATCAGTTTCTGCAAAATCACCGTGTTTTTTGTATCCAGATGGGAGATCTTTTGTTTAAAATTATATTTTCTCAATTACTTCTCAAACCTTTACTGCTCTTTAATTTTCACTTCTTTGCTCATATCTCTGAAGTATTCGAACAGTTCTTTTCCCCATTGTATTGCCCCTGGTTCGAAACTGATTAAATACTGTCGGTCAAATCTTCCGCTTTCATTAAACAGCCCAAGAAGCATTATTTTATCCGATGATGTAACAACTGCCGGGATTTCCACTTCTTTTTTGTCCAGAATAAAGAGACTTGTATTCTCCATTTTAAGAAACTCTTCTCCTTCTTTTTTGAAATCTTCTGCAATCCTTAAATACACAGATTCGCTCAGTACGAGGGAGATCTCAGTGCCTTTTCTGGCAAGATCAAGGAAGAAGGACGGGAATTGTGGATGAAAGTAGGAGAAAAACATAAGGATATGATTTGAGTTCGAGACATTCTTCACAAATTCAGGGTTAAGATCAAAAGTATGGCTCAGGTCCGGTTCTATAAGGCGGTAATTCCCAAGTTCGCTGATCCTTTTAATCAGATAAGGGGGAATAGGTGTGAGTTTTCTGTCTGCCCAGAATTCCTCATGTTTCTCAAAAACTTCCAGCGTGTCTAGAAGAGGCTGCATTTTTTCTATAATGATCTCTCCTATCAGGCTGAGGCGATAGACTCCTTCTTCGTGAATCACAAGGTTTTGTTCTTTCAGTTTTTTAATCTGGGGAAGGAGAGCGGTTCTCGGAACCTGAAGCCTGTCAAGGATCTCCTGGGTATTCTTCGGTCCCTCTTTCAGGAGCATGAGAAAAGCTTTTCTCTTCTCCGAAAACAGGATCAAATCAAGCAAGTTTGGGTTCATTTACTATCGCCGCCCGGAAGTAAAAGAGAGGGTTTTGTTTTCCGGTTTTGGTTCTCTTGTAACGTTAATGAATATCAAATCAATAATAAAGATGTCGAAATTGTTTGAAATCCCTGTCCGGTTCGAATCTATTAATGCAAAGCCTTGTAAAAGGGTAAAAATGAATGACTATAAGGGGCTGGAGTCCGGCTGTAACCTGAAATCAGGTTCACCGGGAAACTTTGATATAGGTGCTGGTGAGAATGAGTGGAATTATATTCAGGGTAAACTGGCTTTAAGGTAAAAGGAATATTTCACCGATGTTATACATATCTCATTTCATTGATGATGTGAGCTTTTTATAACTAGCAGACTGTTTAATCATTAGCGATGTGAGGAAGGGTAATGGAGAAAGAAAAATTATATCAGCTGAAATCCGATGCAAGCAAACTAAATCCTATTCTTAATATTGGAAAGAATGGGGTCACCGATACTTTGATCGAAGAACTGAACAAGCAGATAAAAGCTAACAGGCTTGTAAAGGTCAAAGTACTCAAAAGCGCAGAAGAAGGAAAGGACTTGAAAACTATCGCAGATGAGCTTGCCGAAGCCACAAGGTCCACACTTATTGATGTACGCGGCAGGACAGTTGTGCTGTACAGGTAATGATTCCGGGGAGCAGGTGTACTTAAGTAGCGTCTTAATATGGTGTACTTAAACAATGATATTAATTAGAGCTATTCAAACGAAAGTTTCTGATCCACAGTGGTATAATTGGCAGCACTTAAGTAGCAGAACCGTACTTCTTTAACCTCTCTGATATCTCGTTTTTTCCGATTGTTACAGGCAAGACATCTACCTCCAGAGGCAAAGGACATATTACTATCTTTCATAATGAAGAATAAGGTTTTTCTATAGAAGTGCTTCTAATAGTTAAGGTCCGTAAGTGTGGGCCCGTTTAAATATCAATTATTATGTGACATTATTATATATTTCATCAGTATTATGTAAACTTATATTGAAAAATAATTAGCTGTAAAAAGTTTATTCATACACAAGCCCACATGATTTCACTAACATGATCTCACTATTAA
>DUGS01000005.1:0-12419 GCA_013331265.1 Methanosarcina sp. | reverse complement strand
TTCATACCGCTGTACTAAAAATTAACGGATAAACTCGATTAAGATCATCATATATGGCTGAAACCCCCTGAAACGGTTGCGCTGGGACATTTCTGCCTTCTTTTTACCTCGAAATACAGCGGGGCAGATCGCACCCACCATCCGGAGAGATTACTATGCTTGAAGATGAGTATCAACTTGACTTTTTCAAAAACAACGGTTTCGTCCGGAAGCAGTGCCAGAAGTGCGGCAAATTCTTCTGGACACGTGACCCTGAAAGAAATACATGTGGAGATGCACCCTGTGATCCTTATTCCTTCATAGGAAGCCCTGTGTTTTCCAGGGAATTTAATATCTCAGAGATGCGCGAGTATTACCTTTCCTTCTTTGAAGCAAGAGGGCATACAAGGATTAACAGGTATCCTGTGGTCGCTCGCTGGAGAGACGATATCTACCTTACCATAGCCTCAATTGCAGACTTCCAGCCCTTTGTAACTTCAGGGCAGGTACCTCCACCTGCAAACCCCCTGACAGTTTCCCAGCCCTGCATCAGGTTAAATGACCTTGACTCCGTGGGCAGAAGCGGGCGCCACCTGACAAACTTTGAAATGATGGCTCACCACGCTTTCAACAAAAGGGACAATGAAATTTACTGGAAGGAACACACCCTGGAACTCTGCGATGAGTTGTTAAACTCTCTTAAGGTAAACCCCCTTGCCGTAACTTACAAAGAAGAGCCCTGGGCAGGCGGAGGCAATGCAGGGCCCTGCGTAGAGGTCATTGTGCACGGGCTTGAACTTGCAACCCTTGTCTTCATGAGCCTGAAGACAGACAAAAAAGGAGATGTCCAGATTAAAGGTGAGACCTACTCGAAGATGGACAACTATATCGTGGACACAGGATACGGTCTTGAGCGTTTTGTCTGGGCTTCCAGGGGTTCTCCTACAATTTATGATGCTCTTTTCCCGGGCATAGTAAACGAACTCATGGGGCTTGCAGGGCTTGAACACGAACTGGACAACTCCGAATATGCAAATATTCTGGCGCAAAACGCCCGTCTTGCAGGGTTTATGGATGTCAGTGAAAAGGCAAACCTGATGGAACTCAGGAAAAAGGTTGCCTCTAGCATAGGAATGACAGTGGACAAACTCTCGGCTATTATGGAGCCTGTAGAAAAGGTCTATGCAATCACTGACCACACCCGCTGCCTGACCTTTATGCTCGGAGACGGAATCATTCCTTCCAATGTCAAAGCAGGGTACCTTGCACGCCTCGTCCTGAGAAGGACGCTGCGCATGATGAAAGACCTTGATATCAGGACCCCAATCTCCGAAATTATGGACATGCACATAAAGAACATGCCCGAGTACCCTGAGTTCAGGGAAAACTTCTCTGTCATTCAGGATATCCTGGAATCTGAAGAGGAAAAGTTCAACGCTACAATGGAAAGGGGCCGCAGGATCATTCAGAAATCGGCATCTCATTTCAAGAAGACAGGAGAAAATATTCCTCTTTCCCAGTTAACCGAACTCTATGACTCGCATGGAATTCCTCCCGAAATGGCAAAAGATGTTGCAGCCGAAATAGGGGTGGGTGTAGAGTTCCCTGACAATTTCTATTCGATCATTGGCGAGCTGCACAACAAGGCTGAAGAAAAGGAAGAAGTGGTAATTCCTTTTGCAGAAAGGCTTAAGCACCTGCCAAAGACCAAGCGCCGCTTCTATGACGAGCCCACCCGTCTGGAATTCGAGGCGGTTGTCCTTGATGTATTTGACAACAATGTCGTGCTGGACAACACCTTTTTCTATGCGGAAGGCGGAGGGCAGCCTGCAGATATCGGGAACATCATTGCTGAAGATAATATGTACAAAGTCGTGGATGTTCAGGTCTATGACGGTGTAATAGTACATACAATTGACAATCCGGGCAGGGAGCTTGGGATTACCAAAGGCGAGATGATCACCGGTAAGGTAGATGAAAGGCGCAGGATGGCTCTTGCAAGGCACCACACAGCAACCCATATCGTAAATGATGCCGCCAGAAAAATTCTCGGAAAACATATCTGGCAGGCTGGTGCTCAGAAATTCGAGGACCACTCAAGGCTTGACCTGTCCCATTACAAACACATCTCCCCTCAGGAAATAAGGCAGATTGAGCTTCTGGCTAACCGCACTGTCATGGAAAACAAACGTGTGATTACGGAATGGTTGCCAAGGACTGAAGCCGAGCAGGTATACGGCTTTGGGCTCTATCAGGGTGGAGTACCTCCAGGAGAGAAGATAAGGATTGTAAAGGTAGGAGACGATGTTGAAGCCTGCGCTGGGACTCACTGCATTAGCACAGGAATCGTCGGGCCTATCAAAATCCTGAGGACTGAGAGGATTCAGGACGGCGTGGAGAGGGTCGAATTTGCAGCCGGAAATGCAGCTGTTCTTGCCATGCAAAATATCGAATCTCTACTCGTTGATTCCGCAAAGACCCTGAGCGTGCCTCCGGAACACCTCCCAGTAAGTGTGGAGCGCTTCTTTGGGGAATGGAAAGACCTGAAGAAAGAAAATGAAAGGCTCAAAGAAGAACTTGCCCGTTCCAGAGTCTACAGGATGCTCGGGGATGCTTCTGAGGTTGCAGGCCTCAGGGTTGTTTCCGAAAAGATTTCAGGAGCTGATTCCCTCGAACTCCAGAAGATAGCTACAGAATTCCTCAAAAATGAAAGCGTGGTTGCCCTTCTTGCAAGCGACTTTGAAGGGGTAAAGCTTGTAGCAGCGGTCGGAGAAAAAGCCATGAAGTGTGGAATCAATGCCGGAAACCTCGTCCGCGAGATGTCAAAGATCGTCGGCGGTGGCGGAGGCGGAAAGCCTGCCCTTGCAATGGGCGGGGGAACTGACCCTACAAGGATTCAGGACGCTCTTGCAAGAGGTCTTGAACTTGTGAAAGACGCCTGCAAAGAAGCTTGAGAATTTACTGATTATCAAGCCGATCACTCAGGCGAGCATAATCAAGAACGCCAATTAATAAGGCTCAATTAGAAGAGATTGAGCCTTAGATAAGATTGAGCCAAAAAATCAAAAAACAGAAGCCGGGTTTAAATCCCGTTTTTTTCCCTTTTTTCAGTCTTTAAAAAGAACTTCACAAAGAATTGCAACGCCATCTTTTACAAAAAGGTGTACGGTCTTTTTTCCTTCAAGTCCTTTTTCAACCTCGTTTCTAACTTCCCAGTACTCTTCAGGTTTTACGCCTGCCCTGAGTACGACACTTCCAACGTTCCTGTCCTTCAGGAATTTATTGATCTCGCGGGGCTCAAAGGGACAGACCTTCAGGACGAGGTAGTGATTTTTGATCATTGCCTGCTTTATCATGGCATCCGAGGTCAGCAAAAGCCTCTTTTTGTCAACCCTGAATAGCTCGAAAGCTCCCATAATAGATCCTGCCATCTGCATCATGGATTCGACAAGTTCAGGCAGCAGCTCTGCAGCAACAACAGAAGGTTCGGGTTCATAGGCAAAGAGTTTCATCTTTTCCGTTTCCCTGATCTGCGGGAGAAATCCATACTTTGGAACCAGCCCTTCGCCTGCAGGCAGGGCTACGGCGAGCCGATCATTCTGTTTCAGTCCCCCGAAGTAAAGGGTCAGGCGGTTGAGCTGCCCGTCCAGCGAAATGTACTCTTTTTCGCAGTCAAAAGTAATCCTTTCAGGAGGCATCTGGGGCGGGGCTTCGAAGGCAAAATTTTTCGTCTTTTCCCCATAGGCTAAAAGCACATTTGGGATTCCGGGTTCAAGACAGGAGACGTGTCTTTCTTTTTCTTCGGCAGGGCGGAAGGGATCAGAAAATACCACATCAACTTCCGGGATCTGCTCTATAACTTTCGGATCAAGGGCGTCCCCGCAGATGAATTTCACATTGTCAAGCCCGTACATCGCACAGTTCTGTTTTGCATATTCTATTTTCTTAGGGTCGATTTCCACTGCGTATACGGACTCGCACTGCTGCGCAAAAAAGACGGTTTGCCCTCCTATCCCGCAGCTGATATCGGCAAGAGTCCTGCATTTCAGGCGCTGTGCCCTGTAGCGGGCGATAGGCTCAGGGGTTGCAAAGCGCACGCTTTCTTTATCCCCATGCAGGGGCTTTTCAAATTGCTTTTTCCGTGCCACGTCGATCAGAGGAGTACTAGGAGTTTTATGGGATTTAAAGGCAACTGAAAAAGAAGAGTTACTGAACTTCCCGAGTCCAGGTCTTTTTTGGTGGATGACTTTTTAGCGGATACTTTTTAGCGGATGATACTTTTTAGCGGATGGATCTTACTCACGAACCCTGCATGTCTGGTTTTCATTTTGTTTTCAATCAAGCCGCTGCACAATAGAAGATTCATGGAATTATATCTCTGATATCCACGTAAAATGGGTTGAAAGCCGGCAGATTTCCTTCGAAAGATTTGGCAAACACATTCCATGTTTCTGTCTGTGGTTGTAGCTTTTTCATTAATGTAAGAAGATCATCGTCAGGATCTGTTACAGCCATTAGAAAATCCTGTTTCATATGAATTGAGAGATTATTCAGGTATTTAAGGAGAGATAGCATGGCATCCGGCTGTGCCTTATCGAACGCATAGTCCACAATATACAGGAGCTTTAAATGCTCTCCTTCGGCCGACAACTTCGGTACTTTCGTAATATATTTCAGGATCCCATAAATTGATTTCATTATCTTCATTGCTGCCGGCTCTCTGGCATAGTATAACTGGGCCAGTTTTGAGCTGTCCCATAACCCGGCACAGGCTGCAATTTTATTATTTTTGTCCATGACCACCCGGAAGTTCTCCGGTCCATAAGAAGGAATTAATCTTAAATGTGCCTCAAAAGTTTGATCGGTAAACGGCATGAAATGCATAAACCCTGAATTATACTCGTTAATAAGGCCGATTACATCATCAATTTTCTTTGTATTAACATACTTTATTGAATACTCTGGAGGCACTTCCAGCTTCTTATAAGTCGATATTCCTGGAAATTTGATACCCTTCACCTTAGAATATCCCATCTTCTCAAATAAGGACTGGGAGGCTTTGTTTGGGTCGTAAATGTAACAATAAGCGTAATTTGCTTCCATTTCCCGAGCCTTTTTTTCTGCCTCCTTAACAAGCTTCGTGGCAATTCCTGCCCTCCGAAAAGCCGGATCAACCATCACTTCAGTAATGTACGCATACTTTTCTTTTTGGTCGGGAGTTGCTTTTACTGTTAAACCAGTCCAGCCAGCTATTTTTCCATCCACTTCTGACACAAGCACATCCCAGTTATCATACAGTTTGTAACGGGCAATTATATCCTTCTTCTCTACACCCATTGCACACTTTTCATCACCCTGCGGGCACAGCCTCTCTATTTCAAGCATTCTTTGATTATCACCTTCATTAAAAGGCCTGATCGAAACCATAGTCAAATTTCCCCTTGCTCTTCGCCCTTCCACATCCTCTGATTATCCTTGTTTATTCTTCTTCTAGTTAAATATGCAGAACTTGCATATTTAGCTTTTAGCAAAAAATAAAAAATTTTACTTCTGGTGAAGTATGGGAGCTAATTTGTGACTCAGGAACGAGAAGATTAACGGCTGCGGGATAGAAGGACGAGAGATTAGCCTGTCCGATTATCCTTACAAAAATAAGCTAACAATTTTTACAAAAATAAGCTAACAATTTTTACAAAAATAGTCTGGAAATCTCAAATTTTACTCTAAGCTATCCGCGATTTCACATTAACCATAAAAGAAAATGTAATGGAGGGAGATTTGAATCATTCTCCCTTTACGAGCCTTGCAATGTCGTTCCCGACATCGGAGGTGGTGTTCTTGCCGCCCATATCGTAGGTTTTTACTTTGCCGTCCAGGATATTTTTCTGGATTGCATTGACTATGGTGTCTGCAGCTTCTTTTTCTCCAAGCTGTTCTATGAGCATTGCGCCTGCCCATATTGTGGCAATCGGGTTGACCTTGTTCTGTCCCTTGTACTTCGGGGCTGAGCCGTGGATGGGCTCGAACATGCTTGTGCCTTTGGGGTTGATATTCCCGCCGGGAGCAAGGCCGAGGCCGCCCTGGATCATGGCTCCGAGGTCAGTTATGATGTCTCCGAACATGTTCGGGGTTACGACCACATCGAACCATTCAGGGTTTTTCACAAACCACATTGTGATGGCGTCAACGAAGTTGAAGTCCGTAGTAACGCCGGGGTGCTTTTCAGCAACCGCATTGAATTCTTCTCTCCAGAAGCCGTAGATGTCGGAAAGGACATTTGCCTTATCAACGGATGAGACGTGTTTTTTCCGGTTTTCGGAAAGGTCAAAAGCGTACTCGATAACCCTTTTTGTGCCTTCTTTGGAGATGAGACCGATCTGGTACCCTATTTCCTCGCTGTCGGTCTCGATGTCAAGGCCGAATTTTGCGGAGTAGAGAGTCCTTTTGACTTCAAGGAGGTCTTTGCTCTCTCCTTTTTTTGCCCTGCCGCCGATTCCTATGTAGAAGTCCTCGGTGTTTTCTCTTACCACAACAAAGTCGATATCTTTTGAGGTTTTGTCTTTGAGCGGGGTCCAGACGCCCTCAAGGAGTTTTATCGGGCGCAGGTTGACGTACTCATCAAAGTAAAAGCGCGCAGTTAATAAGATTCCCTTTTCAAGGACGCCAGGGGCAATCCTCGGGTCTCCAATGGATCCAAGGTAAATGGCAGGGTAACCGGATAATTCCTTTAAGGTCTCTTCTGAGATCAGCTCGCCTGTTTCCAGGTAGTGGTCTGCTCCTTGCGGGTATTCAATCCATTCTACATCAAAACCGAATCTTTCGCCTGTGGCATCAATTACTTTTCTGCCTTCGGCGATAATTTCTGGGCCTATCCCGTCGCCGGGGAGGACTGGAACCTTATACTGCGTCATGTTTGTACTCCTTTCTAATTTACAGGCAAAGTTGCCTTTTTACTGTGAGATGTCAAACGTGGGCGTGATCTGTCTATTGACAGTTTTCCTGTTTTTTAACGTTCAGAGACCAGTTTCCGGGCATACTCTATAAGCCCTCCCTCATCCACGATCTCACGGACGAAATCCGGGAGGGGGGTTGCCTGATAGGTCTCTCCTTTTGTTTTGTTCTGAATGACCCCTGTTGAAAGGTCTATTTCAAGTTCGTCTCCGTCATCGATTCTGTCCGTTTCAGGGCATTCAAGGACCGGGACTCCGATATTGATTGCGTTCCTGAAAAAGATCCTTGCAAAAGACTTTGCGATCACACAGGATACCTTTGACCCTTTAAGGGCAAGAGGTGCGTGTTCGCGTGAGGACCCGCAGCCAAAATTGCTTCCTGCGACCACGATATCATTTTCATGAACATTTTTTGCAAAATCAGGGCGCACGCCTTCAAAAGTATACTTCGCAAGCTCTTCCGGGGTATTGAAAATCAGGTACCTCCCGGGAATTACTGCGTCCGTATCCACGTCATCTCCAAATTTCCAGGCTCTTCCTTTCATGAAATCACCAGTAATTTGCTGTAATTAAGTGCTGTTGATAAAATGCTCACAGCCTGTAACTCAGCTAAACTCACAGGGTTGAAGTATAACAGGTAATATTTAAATTATTTTCTGATAGGCTATAAAATTGGTTGACAATTCCCAACATCTTACGTCTTTTTCCAGGAAAACTTTAAAAAACAATATGCTCTGCCTTCATTTAATTGCTCCGGTATTGAGTTTTTGTTTCTTCTTTTTCCTCTTCAGGGTTCAAGGGCGCTTGGTTCTCCTCCTCCATGCCAGCTCCTCCTCGGGCGTATGCGGACCATATGGACAGATTCTGAGTGGTCATCTACTATCAATGCAGCTCCTCTTTCACTCCCCATTTTCTTCAGGTAAGCCCTGAGGCTTTCCTGCATATAAAGAGGTCTTGAAGTCTCAAGGGCGAGTATATCATCACTTGAGGTGAGGCGGTGGCAGATGAGGAGGTCGCTCTGTGAAACAACATCGGGGTGAAGGCTTGCAGGCCTCTGGGTTGCCAGTACAAGGGAGAGCCCGGGCTGCCTGCCCTGCCTGAGGCAGCGGTTGATAAGCACCTCAGAAGCAAGGCTTTCTGTCTTCGCAGGCACGAAAATATGGGCTTCATCTATAAACAGCCAGACCATGGGAAATTCTTTGTCTTCTGTCATTTCTCCCATCTGTTTCTTTTCATAGATTCTTCTTGCCTCAAGCCGTTCCGCATAAAGCCTGCCTGCAAGAATTGATACTGCTGCAGCGCAGACATTTTCGTTTTCAAGAGTACTTACATCAAGGATTGTTGTCCTGCCTCCTGATATCAGTTCAGATAGAGGCGTCCCTTCTTTTGAAAAGAGGCCCCATGATTTTACAGCCCTCAAATAATTTTCAGCAGCTCCTTTTGATGCCGGGTCAGAACGCGTGTCCAGGAATATCTCGCTGATAATATCTTCAAAAGAATATGGCTCGCCTTTCTCCCTGAGGGATTCGATAGTCCTTACAAGAAGAATTCCAGGCGGAGAAACCTCTTCAATTTTGAGGACCCTGCACCACTGGCTGCCTGATAGCTCCCTGATTGAAATCGAAAAGGGCTTTATCTCTATGTTTCGCTTTTTATAGGCGTCAACCTTTCCTGCTGGCACGAATACATCAGTTTCGACTCCGGCAGGGGCGAGTTCCCAGCTTTTCAGTCTTTCTGCTTCGGATAAGTTTGGCTTTGTCATTGTCCAGAAAATCCCCATGGTATCGATAACGAGGGATGCAAGTTTCCCTTTAATGGGCTCAGGAAGAAAAGCAAGCTCTTCCAGCATGCAGCCCATTGTATAGGACTTTCCGTACCCTCTTTTTCCGCAGATCAAAGCGGCATGAGGCTTCAGGGCATCCAGATAAACGTCAGCCCCCTTTGAATGGTCAAGCGCCATATAGTTGCCAAGAAACAGGAGCCCCTCTCCAGCATTTTCTTCGTTTCCAAGCACGCGTAATGTCACGCCTAATTTTCCCCCAAAAGTGGGTCTGAAATCTTTATTCTTTCTTTCAGGCATCCTTATTGTATCTGGCTGAAAACTACTTATAATAATTTATTCAGATTGGGTAAAATAAAAGTCTTAATTTTTAAGTTTTTCAGATTTTAATTTCCGTTTCAGGTTTCTATTTAATCTGGTTTTGGATTTTGCTTTGAGTATCAATTTCATTACTTTTGGTTATATTTTTTAGTATATTTTTTGCTATTGTATTATTGTTTTTTATTATTTTTTAAATTACCTTTCTCTTTTTATGCCTCGTTTCTTTAGAAAAATACTCAGGTATGAAGAATAGTTCTGCGTATGTCTTCTCTGAATAGAAACGTTTATTTATTCGTGGAATAAATGATAAGTTATGCAGACTTTATGTGTAAATCTGCACTACTGTTTATGTAAAGCAATCTGTGTAAAATCATCTTAACCAGCTGCAGCATAAGGGAGAAATCTTGCAGTTGATAGATCTTATTTAAAGGGGAGTTATAAATCAAAAAGGAACCGCTGCGTCTGGGTTCAGAGAATAGGTCGAAGCAGGTTTTGATGCCTTGATATGAATCGATTAATATCATATAATCGTTAATATATTTGCTAGAATATGGTGGTGGGTAGGTATGGATTCTCTTCAGAAAGCTGTGCTGATAGATTTGCTTTTTAGGTCAGATAAACGAAGAAAAATTCTGCTTTTTCTCAGGGACGGGTCAAAGAATATTGAGGAAATCACAGAATTTTTGGGTTCTTCATGTACTGCAGTTCTTCCTCAGATCAAAAAACTGACCGAAAAGGGACTGATTAAGCAGGAAAGTAAAAATTACAGGCTTTCTACAGTTGGATCGATTGTCACTGAAAAGATGGTTCCCCTTCTGGGAACTCTAGAGGTTTTTGAAGATAATCTTGATTATTGGGCACAGAAAGATCTTACAGGGATTCCCTCTTTTTTGCGTTTGAAACTTGGAATGCTATCTCGATATAAAGTGATTGAGCCTCAGCTTAACAGGATGTTTGAGCCCCCTGAAGAATTTATAAATTACCTCAATAAATCCACAGAAATTATGTATTTTTCTTCTTTTTTCCAGCCTTCTTTTTCAGGGGTTGATCAGAATTTTTTGAAGAAAAGAACAGCTTCCACTTTTATTTTTTCAAAAAACTTTTTTGAACGAATTTTCATCTCTCACTCTGAAGCCGAAGGTTTACTATTGCCGAAGAGCTCGAATATCTATATATATGAAGGCATTTCTTCCGTAGTCTCACTTACGGTAACCGAGATATTTATGGCATTATTGCTTCTCAATAAAAAAGGAAAACTTGACCGGAGCCTTCTAATAAGTTCCGAAAGTGCGGCAATCGAGTGGGGTAAAGAGCTTTTTATGTACTACAGGAGCCTTTCTAAACCTCTCTTCAGGGAGGAAACTAATTGCTTTCTCTCTGAAAAAGACCCAGATATGGAAAGAACCCTGATTTGCGAAAAACCTTCTATCTGAGAAAAGCAGGAAAAATCAGATCTTAAAATGCCTTCTCTCCCTGAGAATCAAATCTGAATTTTCCAATGAAAAATTTAATTTCCTGAAAGCTGCTGAGGATTTCAGCAGTTTCAGAATACTGAGCAGCTTCAGGATATTATTTTATCCAGCTTGTTTGTCCTGGTCGCTTCTTTGATTTCCTGAGCTATTCTCCTGCCTGTAGAGAGATCTTCCTGAATAAGATCCGCGTACGGAGAACCTGAAATGTAAAGGTTTGTTCCTGCAACTATCCGGGCAGAAATCTCAAATACCTTAATTTTAAGCTCATCCGTAAACACAGTTTCAAGGCAGAAAGCTCCTATCATCCCTCCGAAAAGGCCGAGGGACTCTTCGACTACTCTTTCTCCAAGAGAGAAGATCAGAGGCAGGAGTGACTCCCTTGCAACGAGGGGCACGTTTCCAGTAACCACGTATGTCGGGCGGATTCCTGCTTCTATGAGTTCTCTCGGGGAACCTAGCCTGAATATCTCGTCTGCATTGGATTCTACCCTGCGGTCCATGCTCAGGAGTTCAAGGCTGCCTTCGCTTAAGGTATATCCTTCGTTCTTTATTGGGGAGTAGAAGTAGTGAAGGTAGTAGCGGGTTCCGGTAATGAATTCTTGAATTGTATACTTCTGGGTGTGGTCTATCAGTTCCTCGAACTCTTCGTAGGTTTTTGCAACGAAGAAGCCTTTTCCTCCTTTTGCCCCGTTGTACTTGACCATCACAGGTCCGTTAATATCATGAGGATCATCAATTTTTTTGGGCATATGGATGCCTGCACCAAGCAGCCATTCCCGCTCTTTATCCCTATCCGATTCCCACTCCAGTACAGCCCGGTTCCCAAAGGTAGGTACAGCCATCTCTGCGAAATTCTCTGTACCCAGATACGCAACAAATGAACCGTGAGGAATAATAATTACATTTTTCTTTCTAAGCTCTTCAGCCTTGTTCATTATGTCCGCATAGCTCTCGACAATGAGGTACTCATCAGGTTTTGCTTTGGGAAATGCCTCATAGAACTTGGGCGGCTTGCCAACGCAGATCCCAAGAGTTCTGAAGCCTTCTTTTCGTGCTCCGTCAAAGATTTGGAGGCTTGAGTGAGAACAGACTGTTGCAATAGTAATGTTATCTAAATCGTAATTTTTCAGAAATTCTAGAACCTGCTGTTTTGTGATCATGATTACTACCAGCGAAAAATTTAGATTAGAATATACAATGCTATATTTAAGCTTAAGGGCAGGATTCTATATATAAATATAGTAGTGGATCTATAATAACGCTCAGAAAATAAAACTTTATATTGAGTTTGTTGTAAAGTACATTATAGAATTTAATCAAAAAATACTGGTAAAAAAGTTTTTAACTCAGGAAATGAGCATGAACGGGCTTGAAGATCGAGACGGTTTGTCTGAAACTGGCGAACCTCCCAGGGGACCTGGACTTGGGGATCAGGATAACAGGGTGCTTGTCCTCCCTGTAAACGGGGATTCAAGAAAAATTACCCAGATCCTCTCCAACGAAACCTCATTGAAGATCCTTGACCTCCTGGGGAAGAAAAGCATGTCTGCAACGAATATTGCAGAAGAGCTGAAGCTCCCTCTGACAACGGTCAAATACAATCTTGATTCTCTGGTTGAATCCGACCTGATTAAGGTTAAACAGATAAAGTGGAGCCAGAAAGGGCGTCAGGTTAAGATCTATGAATCAGTGGAAAAGCTAATTGTCCTTGTCCCCCCAAGAAACTCGATAGATAAACTCTCCATTATAAGCCTGCTGCAAAAATATATTGGAGTAATAGGTGCAGCCGTCTTTGCAGCTGCGGGAATAGAGTACTTCTCAGCCTATATGCGGGCAAAAAGTATTATAGATGCCACTGCTCCTTTGAGGATGGGGGTAACGGGGCCGGTAAATGAGACTTATCCAGAAGAGACTTAT
>DUGS01000040.1:1935-8360 GCA_013331265.1 Methanosarcina sp. | reverse complement strand
CCGACAGGGAGGAGTAGTTCACAAAAACAACCGAGGTTCTCCTTTGAGGCGAGAAAAGGAAGAAATTGCAGTCCTTGTCAGAGCTATTCCGGAGAAAAGCAAAAGAAATGGGGAAGGGCATGCTGTGGGAATTACCGGCATAAACAAGGACGGAGAACTCCTCAGGCTTTATCCTTTGAGGTTCAGGTACGGTGAAGGGCTGGTGGATTTCAGGAGAAATGACCTGCTTGCGGTTACGGTTACCAGGCCTGAGGACGACCCGAGGTGGGAGAGCAGGAAAGTCCTTGATTATATTAACCTGGAGCGGCCTGCAAAGGACAGGGAAATAAAAGAGTTTATCCTGCCGCTGGTGACTTCTTTAGAAAGGCTGAATTTCGAAGGGGCAAGTCTTGGAGTGGTAAAGCCTGAACTTCTGGACATTGAGGTTAAGGTAAACAGCCTTGATACCTTTGGAAGACAGCAGTACTTTGAAATGATGGGAGATTTTCTGGAAAAAGGGGAAAAAGCCGGAATGCCTGTCGAGATAAAGTATACTTTCAGGTGCGAGGGAGAAGGAGCCTGCAGAGGGCATAGAATTTTTTTGCTTGATTGGGAGCTTAATGAAACCGTACGGAATATTTTAAGGGAAGAAAAGGAACCCCGAGCTGTGAAAAAAAGAATACGAGAGCAGCTCTTCGAACACTTGAAAGAAAAAGAACTTTACTTTATCATGGGGACTCATTTCACGTACGGGACATGGTTAATCACAGGAATATTTTGTCCTGAAAAAGAAAGTACGAATCAGAGAAGCATCTTTGACTTTAAACCGAAGAGTAGAGCTGCTGCAGTGTGATGGGCCCTGTAAATAAGAAGGATAAGTTAATTAGCAGGCTAAAAATAAAAACCTGGTAAAAAAAGCCTGGTAAAATAGGTTAGAAAAATTAATTAGAAAGATTAATGTGCAGAAACTGGCCGCTGTATGATCCTGATAACTCATTCCTCAAACTCTTTTTCCAGAAAAGTCTCCAGCCTGTTCATGCCTTCTTCAATATTTTCGAGGCTGTTAGCATAGGAAAAGCGCAGATATCCTTCTGCCCCGTTTCCGAAGTCTATGCCTGGAGTTACAGCAACACCTGCCTCATTTAGGATCCGGCGGCTCAGTTCAAGGGAATCACTGCAGTATTTTCGGGCATCTGCAAGGACATAAAAAGCTCCTATCGGCTCTTTGCGTACCTCA
This sequence comes from Methanosarcina sp., assembly GCA_013331265.1. Classification (GTDB taxonomy): domain Archaea; phylum Halobacteriota; class Methanosarcinia; order Methanosarcinales; family Methanosarcinaceae; genus Methanosarcina; species Methanosarcina sp10923u. The sequence continues at coordinate 7,144 of DUGS01000040.1, read as the reverse complement.
AGACCCATGCCTAGAAGCCTTTTTAACATGTACTGGCGGCGCACATTATAAATCTGGACCATCTCGGCAACGTGTTCCTGCGGACCTTTAAGGGCTGCAATACCAGCTTCCTGCACAAAAGAGTTAGCACAGATGAAGAAGTTCTGGTGAATCTTCTGAAGTGCACGTACACATTCCGGAGGGCAGATAATGTAGCCGAGCCTCCAGCCGGTCATCGCATATAATTTGGAAAAACCATTAAGGACAAAGGCATTCCTGGTATATTCAAGGATAGTATGTTCCTCCCCACTATATATCAGGCCCTGGTAGATTTCATCCGAAACGATAGGGATACCTCTTTCCTCCGCTATCGCTGCAAGGCCCTGCAGGTTTTCAGGAGACATAACATGTCCTCCGGGATTTGAAGGACTGTTGATGAGAATAGCTTTCGTATTGTGGCTCAGACACTGCTTTACTGTTTCCGGCTCAAGGGCAAAACCGTTTGCCTCACTCGTGTAGACAAAAACAGGAGTCCCACCCAGATATTTTACAAAATTCGGATAGCAGGCATAGTAAGGGTTAGACATAATTACTTCGTCCCTCTTTTCAAGAAGAGCCATAAAAACCATCAGCAGACCGGGGCTTGTCCCGGAAGTAACAATAACCTGACCGGGGTCCAGGTCAATTCCAAATTTCCTATGGTAAGACTCAACTATTGCCTCTCTGAGGGCAGGGAGTCCCTGGCTGTGAGTATACTTTGTTAACCCCTTGCTAATTGCAGCACATGCGGCTTCACATATATGGGGTGCGGTAGGAAAATCAGGCTCTCCGACCTCGAGGTGAATTATGTGCCTGCCCTGAGCTTCCAGAGCCTTGGCACTTTCCAGGACTTCCATCACATAGAAAGGAGGGATATCTTCGGATTTTTTTGATAGGACGCATTCGGAGTTTATCGCAAACATAAAAGACCTTCTGAAAAATGATCACTATAAATGCCACAAGCTGGAAACAAATAATACCACTGAGTATGTACCTGAAACTGCGTATGCTTTCAAGATTTAAATATTCTGTGGGGAAAATAAAGGGTCAAAACCGGACATAATATGAAAATTAATTCCCGGAAAAAACTGGAAAGAAAAAGTAAACTCTCTGCTCAATAGGTTCTACAGAAACTTAATCTTTAGGCATAATTTTTTCAACTACCTCCACGTCCGGCCCATCCCAGCCCTGGTTTTCAATCATCTTTACAAAATCGCGCTGAAAAGACTGGAATTTTTCAACGTTTTCAGGGACAATATTGAGGAAATCATAATCTCCATAAGCTCCCGTGAAAAAAGAGGCGACCGTTTCGTCAAATTTTTCTTCTATCCTCTGCGGGTACCAGAACCCGTATTGAGATAGCAAAACGAAATTAGGGTCAGGCACAGGAGTTTCTCCCGAATAAGTATAAAGACCTATAAAGACCTCTTCTCCGGACTTTGCAAGGACCAATTTTTTTTCAAATCCCAGTTTCTGAAGTTTGAGAAACCATTCTCCCTTTAAAAGGTCTTCAGGTTCTTTAACTACTCCATGAGCTTTCAGAATCCTTTCGGCTACCTGCTGGATCTCCAGAAGCATGCTCTTACGCTGTTCCTCGGGCATATTCAGACAGGACATACAGAATTCTTCTGAGGGAACTCCTGACTGGATATCAGGTTCTTTTCCCTGCTTTTCTTGCTCCTCCTTTCTCTCATAGCCTATTTTGGGATTTTCCTCATCACTCTGAATTTCTTTTCTTGCCTGCAGTGTTTCGGTTTCAGGATATTCTACCATGATTAGCACCCCCGTTAATGTATATAGGATGGAGGTGTCAATAAGCATTGGGATTGATCCTGAGCGTCTGGAGTCAATTTCAACCTGTATTCCTGAGCTGGATCTGCTTTTCAGGGTTTCGGAAATACGGATTGTAGAGTAATGGGCTGGAAAAGCAGAAAGTTACTTAAAACGTTCTGCTCTTTTGAAAAGGTTTTGAGGAGACCTGTCTACTTCATCGCATATTATTTTATGGGAGATAGAAGAGGGCAGAATTGAGCAAGCCTGACTATCCGTACCACGAAGTCCCCATGTTTCGTCCGTGAGCAGGAAATAGGAGTTTTCAAGCCTGACACCCTTCGACTTCAGAGAAGAAAGGACCTCAGGGTTTGAAAGGTCTTTTCGAATTTCTTCCGCAGCCTTTACCTGAGTGCCGGGCCCTCCTTTTTTTACTGTATAAAGCCGGTCATCAGAAAGGGTTTTTTCCATCGTGCGGACTACCAGCCTGTAGCAGGTTTTTTTGTTTGTGGACATTTCCGGAACTTTTTCCAGATAAAAAACGTTGCTCCCATTCCGGGCTATATTGGAGAGAATGTCTTCCCGCCTTGAAAATGATTCCACGTAGGCTGTGGGAGTGCTTGAGAAAAAAACTGGAAACTTTTTAGAGAGGCTGTCTGCAGCTGCCTGATTTATCTTCTCGCGGGGGATATACTCAAAGCTGATTCTGGATCCTGAAAACTCCTGTTCTACATCCTGCGCCCTTCCCTGAAAAGATTTTACGGCTTCAGTAGAATCGTTATAAACAACTATTTCGGTATCCCCTCTTAAAAAAGTTCTTACAAGAGATATGGCAAAATTCAAGGCTGCAAGTTCGCAGTCAAGATTATTCTGAGGATTATCCGGGACTTTAGTTGTGGATTGGTGGATCTGCCTGCCGTCCCGCAGCACCACGCAGCCGATGTAGGAATCTTCAACTTCATTATAAGACGAGTCACAGTAGACTTCAAGCATCTTTATTTCACCTTTCTGGTAAGAAGGAATTTGTAGTAAACGAATTGGATGATACTAACAGAGTGACTATAGATCAACGGTTATATATATTGAGAATTACGCTTAAAAAAGACATTGTGGTAATGAAAGAAAAAGGTATTCAGCATTTACGGGCGATAAAGGAGAAAGGAAAAGGGCTTTAAAATGATTTAGAAAAGTAAGAATTACAGGAAAAAGAAAAAAACTGCAATTAGATTATAATTGCAGCTGTCTTGTCATCTTTTTCGTCATCGAAATCGGTTATAAGAGCTTCAGTCGTAAGAACCATGCCTGCAATTGATGCAGCGTTCTGAAGACCGCTTCTTACCACTTTTGTCGGGTCGATTACGCCTGCTTCAAAGAGGTCTTCAAAAACGTCTCTTTTTGCATTGTACCCGAAGTGCTCACTGGACTCAGCCTTTATGGCTGCTACTACTTCAGCGCCTTCTTTGCCTGCGTTTTCTGCGATCTGGCGGACGGGGTCTTCTATAGACCTCTGGACGATCTTTACGCCCACCTGCCTGTCACCGTCAAGTTTAAGAGAATCAAGGATCGCAGCTGCGCGGAAGAGACTTATTCCTCCTCCTGTGACCACGCCTTCTTCAACTGCGGCTTTTGTTGCGTTCAGGGCATCATCGATTCTCATTTTCTTTTCCTTGAGCTCGGTTTCGGTTGCGGCTCCTACTTTGATTACTGCAACGCCGCCTCCAAGCTTTGCCTGGCGCTTTTTAAGTTCGGTCTTTCTGTATTCAGCTTCAGCAATATTGGCCTGGGCTTCGATGATCCTGATCCTTTCATCGATGTCTGCTTTGTTGCCCCTGCCTTCTACAATTATGGTTTTGTGGTTGTCAACCGTAATTTTCCTGGCACTTCCGAGCATGGAGTCACTGAATTCTTCGAGCTTCATGCCCTTTTCTTCGCTGATGACCTGCCCGCCGGTAAGGACAGCAATGTCCTCGAGCATCTCCTTTCTCTCGTTTCCGAATCCTGGAGCCTTGACAGCGCAGACCTTCAGGGCTCCGCGGATGATATTCAGTATCAGGGCTGCCTGGGCGTCCCCATCTACATCTTCAGCAATAATCAGGAGAGACCGGCCCTCAGAAGCGACTTTCTCAAGCACAGGCACGATCTGCTTCATACTGTTGATTTTCTTGTCCGTAATCAGGATATAGGGGTCTTCAAATTCGCAGGTCATTTTTTCAGTATCAAGAGCCATATATGGTGAAACAAATCCGCGGTCGAACTGCATACCCTCAACCACATCAAGGCTGGTTTCCATGGTCTTTGAATCTTCGACAGTGATTACCCCGTTGTAGCCAACCCTTTCCATAGCATCGGCAATCAGGTTGCCTATTTCTTCGTCATTGTTTGCAGAAACAGTAGCTACCTGAATGATTTTTTCCTTGCTCTTTACCTCCACACTCTTGCCCTTGAGATACCCTACAACTTTTTCCGTGGCAATCTCAATCCCTTTCTTGACTTCTATGGGGTTTGCCCCGGCACTGATGTTCTTAAGGCCTTCCCGGATCATGCTTTGGGCAAGAAGGGTAGCTGTGGTTGTCCCGTCTCCTGTGTTGTCCTGGGTTTTGGAAGCTACTTCCTTAACGAGTTTGGCTCCCATGTTTTCGAACTTGTCATGGAGCTCAATTTCTTTTGCAATGGTGACACCGTCGTTTGTGACCACGGGCTTTGTACTTTTATCCAGAACGACATAACGCCCCCTTGGTCCGAGGGTGATCTTAACGGTATTTGCGACTTTATCCACACCGCTTAAGAGTGCTTTTCTCGCACTCTCATCAAACATTATCTGCTTTGAAGCCATCTGTATTCACCTGAATTAGGGTCAAATATTCTTTCCGAATTAATTCATGAGTTATCAAGTTACTATTTATCTGACATTCAATGGAATCGTTATTTACTGATATTTGTGATATGCCTGATGTAATATTTCAGAAAAGGCCTCATTCAACTTTATTCTTCAACAAATGTTGCCAGGATATCTTTGAAGTCTACAAAAATGTATTTTTCCTCGTCGATTTCAATCTCATCGGCCTGGTATCCCCCGTAAATCACATGGTCACCCTTCTTCAGGGGGAGTTCTTTTCCGTCTTCAAAGGTCCCCACGGCAATAACAATTCCTTCCTTCTTTTCCTGCCGTGCAGATTCCGGGATATAGATCCCGCCTTTAGTAACTTCTTCTTTCTTCTGGTGTTTGAGTAATACTCGTTCGCCAATAGGTTTGACAATCATTTTTTGTTCCTCCTATGTATAAGCGACCTTAATATTAGTTGAAGATTGACTGGTTGTTATAAACCAGTATATATCGGTGAGTTTATTGAGCTGTTTAACGCCCAACTATCTGCATATAATGCGAAACTTATATTTAAAAATTACCCGCAAATTTGAGATA
>DUGS01000040.1:0-1656 GCA_013331265.1 Methanosarcina sp. | reverse complement strand
AGAAATCTTGAAAAACCCCAGATCAAAAGCCTTGAAGAAGACCTGTTATGGTTCTGTGACAGCTTTGGCTTTTCTTCTGGCAGGGATACAGAAAACACAGCCAACAGGATAATTTTCAGCCTGCTTGAAAAGCTCTCAAATGACTGTGAGAGTTCATCGGAAGCTCTGGCTGAAGACCTGGATATGAAAATCTCAAGAATCAACCACCATCTTCGGAACCTCAATGAGTCCGGGCTCCTGTACAGGAAAAAACGCCTGATTTACCTGAGGGGGGGCAGCCTTAAAGCTGCAGTAAGGGAGATGCGGAAGGATTCGGAAAGGATACTGGATGAGCTGGAAAGCATAGCTGAAGAAATAGACTTAATGATGGGACTTAAAAACAGGTAAAAAACAGGATACTAAGAGTGCTTAAGAAGTATGTAATATGTAAAAAAGCTAAAAAACTGGATAATAAACTGAAACAGCGGATTGAAACCGGAAAAGAATTAATAATTACCTTCATTTATATTCAGTAATGAATAAAGTCTCCATAGTTCCCTGTTTTGATTATTCCGCCACAAAAGAAGCAATAGCTAGGGCTCTTGACCTGCTAGGAGGTCTTGAAAATATAATTAATCCGGGAGACCGTGTACTCCTCAAGCCAAACATCCTTGCAGCAAGCCCTCCGGAAGCTGCCACAACTACTCATCCGGCTGTGGTCACAGCAATGTGTGAATTCGTGCTCAGTGCAGGAGGAAAGCCAGTGGTCGGAGACGGAGCCGGGATCTCTAGACCGGGGGCGACTGCAAAAGCCCTGAAAGCTTCGGGAATCGAAGAGGCTGCCCTGAAAGCAGGAGCCAGGGTTGTGAACTTTGAGACTGCAGGTTTTACCCTTGTAGAAGTTCCAGAACCTCTTCAGTTCCGGAAACTATACATTGCAAACCCTGTCCTTGAAGCCGATGTTGTAATATCTCTTCCAAAACTGAAAACACATGAGCTTACGTATTATACGGGTGCTGTCAAGAACTTCTTCGGGGCCCTTCCTCTTAAGTGCCGGAAAGAAACTCACCTTCTTGGAAAACGAGACCTTTTTGGTGAAGCTGTTGCTGATGTATATTCGATTATCAAGCCTGATTTTGCGGTTATGGATGGAATTATCGGAATGGAAGGAAATGGGCCTTCACATGGAAAGCCAGTAAACTCAGGAGTAATTCTGGCAAGCCGTGACTGTGTCTCTCTGGATATTATTGCGGCAGAAATGATAGGCTTTGACCCGCTGAAAATCCCCACGACTGCAGGCGCCCTTAAGAAAGGCTTCGGAAATCAGTGCCCTGTCGTGGTTGGAACACCATTGAAAGAAGTCAAAAAGAAATTCGAACCATCAAGCGGCGGAGTCAGTACAGCCCCGACTTTTCTGATGCGCAGCCTTGGTAAGTACTATACTATTTACCCAGGGATTAACCAGAGAAGATGTACCCGCTGCGCAGCGTGCTACAACAATTGTCCTCCCCATGCTGTGGAGCGTCTTGAAAACGGGAGTTTCAGAATAAATGAGGAAAAGTGTATTTTATGCTACTGCTGTCGCGAACTTTGCCCCAATAATGCGGTCGAAATTAAAAAATCGCTACTTGCGACTCTTTTGACAGCAAAGGAATATCTATCTCGATAAGTCGAGAG
>DUGS01000098.1:5883-6007 GCA_013331265.1 Methanosarcina sp. | reverse complement strand
CCAGTGTAGGGTTCTGGAAGGCAGAGACAAGGGCCGCGTAATCACAAGGAACTGTGTGGGCCCTGTCCGTATCGGTGACATTCTGATGCTTCTGGAAACGTCAAGAGAAGCAAAGAAACTGACT
>DUGS01000098.1:5290-5710 GCA_013331265.1 Methanosarcina sp. | reverse complement strand
TCAAGAGAAGCAAAGAAACTGACTACCAGGTAAAAAGACAGACGGTGAAAATAAATGGAACAGAGGAAATGTTATTTTTGCGGAAAGATGCTGGAGCCTGGTACCGGTAAACTCTACGTCAAAAAAGACGGCTCCACTTACTTCATGTGCTCTTCCAAGTGCATGAGCAATTTCGCCCTTGGAAGGCTTCCGCGCCGCACCGAGTGGACTGAGAAAGGCAGAATCCAGCTGAAAAAAGCATAACTGCCTATTTCAAATACAGCAAGGTGTGTATATGGAACAGACATACGTTATGGTGAAGCCTGACGGAGTTCAGCGCGGGCTGGTCGGAGAGGTAATTTCCAGAATCGAAAAGAGAGGCTTAAAGATTGTTGCCCTCAGAATGAATGTTATTGCCGAAGCTACTGCAAAAGAACACTA
>DUGS01000098.1:0-5035 GCA_013331265.1 Methanosarcina sp. | reverse complement strand
CGGGGCTACAAACCCTGTGGATGCTGCTCCAGGAACTATCCGCGGAGACTTTGCTCTTGATGTGGGAAGGAACGTGGTTCATGCCTCAGATTCTCCCGAAGCTGCAGCAAGAGAAATTGCAATTCACTTTAAGGACTCTGAAATCGCGAAGTATTCCAGAGTCGATGAGGTCTGTCTGTACGAGTAATGCAGGTGCGAGAAAGCCTTTCGTGTTACCGGAGTTTTTCGGCACGACTCAGGGCTTTCATTCATCCAGTACCTGCATAATGGGTCCTTCCGGGGAAACCCGGGCCCTTCTGGACCTGCAGCAAATAAGACGCGGGAATGAGAGAGGTTTTGTATATGACCGACAAGAAAAAAAATCTCAGGACACCTATAGTCTGCGTGATGGGGCACGTTGACCACGGGAAAACTACTCTGCTTGACAAGATCAGGGGTACTGCTATTGTCAGTGGAGAAGCCGGGGCTATCACCCAGCACATAGGGGCAACAGAAGTCCCTATAGATGTGATTGTCAATAAGCTCGGAGACCCGAGGCTCAGGGACCGTTTCATGGTGCCAGGGCTGCTTTTTATAGATACTCCGGGGCACCATGCTTTTACAACCCTCAGGAGCCGAGGAGGCGCGCTTGCCGACCTTGCAATTGTGGTTGTTGACATAAACGAAGGTTTCAAACCCCAGACCTACGAGAGCTTGCAGATCTTAAAGCGGTTCAAGACTCCTTTTGTTGTTGTTGCTAATAAGATCGATAAGATCGGCGGCTGGGTTTCACAGAAGGACATGCCTTTTGCAGCTACTTTCAAGAGGCAGTCCAGTGATGTCCAGGCAAGGCTTGAAACAAAGCTCTACGAGGTAATAGGCGAACTCTACAACCAGGGCTTTGCCGCAGAACGTTATGATAGGGTAACAAACTTCCAGAAAACCCTTGGCGTAGTCCCTGTAAGCGCTTTTACAGGAGAAGGTATTCCTGATGTCCTTATGGTGCTTTTAGGTCTTGCCCAGAAATTCCTTGAGGCAAACCTGCAGTACAGTGCCAAAGGCCCGGGAGTCGGGACTGTCCTTGAGGTAAAGGAAGAAAAAGGTCTCGGAGCAACTCTTGATATTATCCTTTACGACGGTGCATTGAAGAAAGGAGATACGGTTGTTATCGGAAGCCTGGGCGAGCCGATCCAGACAAAGGTGAGAGCTCTTTTAAAGCCGAGGGAACTTTCCGAAATCCGTTATGAGAGCAAGTTCCAGCAGGTGAATAAGATCACTGCTGCTGCTGGTGTAAAGATCTCGGCTCCGGGACTTGAAGGTGCACTTGCAGGCTCTCCCATAAGGGTTGCAACGGAAGATAACCTTGAAGAGATTGTATCCCAGGTAAAGTCCGAGATCGATGAGGTCAGGATTGATACGGGTTCAGTCGGGATAATGATTAAAGCAGATACCCTTGGCTCCCTTGAAGCCCTTGTCCACGAGTTCCAGAAAAATGAGGTCCTTATCAGGAAAGCCGAAGTAGGAGACATCTCCCACAGGGATGCGGTTGAGGCTTCGACAGTTGAAGACCCCATTTACTCGGTGCTTATAGGTTTCAATGTTAAGGTCCACCCTGATGCCAGAGATTTCCTGCAGGAAAGCAGTGTAAAGGTATTTACAAGTGACGTGATCTACCGCCTGGTTGAAGATTATCAGAAGTACGTCAAAGAGCAGCAGGAACTGGCTGAAAAGAAGATTTTCGACACAATAATCCGTCCCGGTAAGTTCAAGATCCTTCCAGGATGTGTTTTCCGGCAGAGCAAACCCGCAGTCGTCGGGGTAAGAGTGCTCGGCGGAGTTATTCGAACAAATGCAGATGTCATGCTCGAAAACGGAAACGTTGTTGGCAAGATCAAGGGCCTGCAGTCCGAAGGGGAAAATATTCCTTCTGCAAAGGTAGGGAAAGAAGTTGCAATGGCAATTGAAGGTGCAACCGTAGGCAGGCAGATCAAAGAAGGAGATGTGCTCTATGTTAACGTGCCTGAGAGGCATGCCAAAATTCTTGAGCACGAGATCTACGACTCCCTTTCAACCGATGAAAAGGAAACTCTTGATATTTTCCTGTCACTTAAAAGGAAAGACAATCCTTTCTGGGCAAAGTAAAGGCTGATATGCAGGCAGCAGCATATTCAGGATGCAGCAAGGATAAGGATAAGAATTCAAGATAACTCAGATAAAAAAGCAAGGTAAGGCAAAGAAATATTATAAATAATCTGATTGGAGGATTCACATGGCAAATTTCAAAGTTGTAGTTTCTGATCCAAAAGAAGCGCGTGCTTACCAGATTGATATTAAGGACGCTGAAGCAAATGCATTAGTTGGAAAGTCAATTGGGGACGTTGTTGACGGTGCCATTTTCGGGCTCGCCGGCTACAAAGTCCAGATCACTGGCGGCTGCGATGGCAGCGGTTTTGTTATGAAGCCAGACCTTCCGGGCCCCAGAAGACAGAGGATTTTGACCGCAACAGGTGTCGGCTACGCTGCCAAGCTCCCAGGACAGCGCAGGAGAAAAATGATGCGCGGCAAAGAAATTGCTCACGACATCGTCCAGGTCAACGCCAAGATCGTTGAATACGGAAGCAAGTCCATAAAAGCCCTTCTCGGCCTCGAAACCGCAGAAGAAGCTCCAGCAGCAGAGTAATTCGAAGTTCCGCCTTCGGGCGGGATTTAAAATACTCTTCAATTTTCTTCGTTTTGAGTCTTTTTTGTATTAGTTTACGCTTTTTGTATTAGTTTACATTTTTTGTATCGTGTTCTTGATGTGCACAGTTTACATTATTTGTTTATTGATTATTTATTGGAAGCTTTCTTGTAAGCCCTGATAAACTCAAGCACAGATACAGAAATTAACATTAGAATCCCAATATTGGCCAATAAACCCAAAAGCATACCCAGGAAGGGATAATTGCCTCCAATTGAGACATTTTTTCCGCTTATTTGAGAGAATAAAACAATTGTAAAAAAAGATAGCGCTAAAATCATATAAATCAAAACTATGATTTTACCCGTTTTTTCAAAATTTTTTAAATCTAATATAGAAGTCACTGGTATATAAGTCACTGGTGCACCCCTGTTATGAATTTATGAAAAGTGATATAACCCATACCTATGCACTTTAATCTATTACAACCACGCCTCAGCCAGAGAAATTATGTATACTACTACCCTGTGTGTTTTTACTCCAGAGGCATGATCAGGCAAGCCCTAATTATTCTCAAGGCTGACATTATCATGCCTCCGTACTTCGGGTTCAAATCTACTCGGGAGGGAATATTTGAACTCCATAATTATTTCTTACATACTCAATATAAAGCATAAGGTTTTTAGCCACATCATCAAACAATCAGGACGAATGCTGAATTTATATCATGAATTGTTTGGTGCTCTGAACATAAGTCATGAACAGATTCAAAAAAACCGTGCATATGAAGGTATTTTGATTTTTTATGTTTGAGGCCCGAATGTTTAGAAGCAAAAGCAAAAAAAGAAAGGTATAATAAATTTTCATTTATCTTTCATCAGTACCAGTTATTCACAGAATTTCACGTATGTTGTTTCAATTGTGCCTCGATAAACGGGATTTATGCTGTACATCGTACTCCTTCCAACCTTATTTTCTTCAATAAGGTCTAATCCCTTTAATTGTTTTATATGCCAGGTAATTGTTCCTTTTGAAATCCCTGTTGCCAGGGCAAGATCTCTGTTAGTGTTGCTTTCTTCGTCCAATATCTTATAAATGATCTTTCGGGCTATCTCATTTTGAAGAGCTGAAATAACCACTTTTTCTTTTTCACCGTATGTTGAATTATTCTGGAAGTATCTGACTTTTCCGCGATAATTGTGAGCTTCAACCAGATTTTTCGCTTCGAGAATATTAAGGTGATAGCGCAGAGTCCCACGGTTCAGGTCCATATAATTTGCAATCTCATTGATACAGATTCCGGGGCATGCTTTGACAAATGCATATATATGCTTTCTCTTCAGAACCCCAACAGCATTTGAATGATCTGCCACTCGAAATCCTAGTATTGCGAAAATAAGCTTTGAAGGCAGCAGCAATATATCTATCATTGATATAATTTGCATCGCAGCCAGCCATAGGAGGAACTGCCAGTAGACTGTAAAGTCCCTGAGCAATACTACCTCTTCTCCAGCTACGGACACCCCAAATTGATCATTCGGAGCCGGGGTTACAATATATTCCGTAGCCTCCGCTGTCAATATAAAAAGTAAAGATAAAAAACAAAAGAGACAGACTCTCCTGTGATTAATGCAATGCAACATTAAATGTGTAATCTTCGGTTCCACTGACCGACTCTCCATAGACTTTGAACTTCCAGGTTCCCTGTGCCACATATCCCTGTGAGGGGTCTATATTGAGATGTATCCTGCCGTTCACGCTTCCATCAGAATTGTCGCGGTAGGTTCCGACGTTGCTTCCTGAAGGGGTAGATACGCTAAGGGTAAGGGAATCACTTGTGTCCCCCCAGTTCAAATCCACTTCAAGATAATTTATTCCTGAGCCTAAACTCACATAATGAGTTATGGTCTGTCCCTGGCTTATATGGGTTGATAGTGGAGAAATATTTGAATCCTCTGTATCTGCAGAATCTTCTGTGCTGGGACTAACAACATAATCATTTCCGGCAGAAGCCAGAGTATCATCAGTGTAAGAGTTTACCCTGTATTCTTCTGCGGCTGAAGCTACAGGAACAACAAGCAGACCTGCGACTATACATAACATTATTACTTTCCATCTATTCATACTGTTACCCATGAGGGGTAAGAAACCTGAGCATATAAAGTTTCTCTCCAAGGTATCAAACAATCAGCCACGCAGGTTGTCGTTTAATTTTTTTGTAAAGTACTCAACTTGCCGGAAAAAAGGCATTGTCTGCCTTCATTATAATAAGTTTTTCAAAAAAAGAGAGATTTTAAAGGTTTTTTTCATTCTCAGCATCAGGATAAAATCGTAAATATTATATAGCCTCTGAAACCTAAGTTTGACAGTATTCAC
>DUGS01000212.1 GCA_013331265.1 Methanosarcina sp. | reverse complement strand
TTTATCAATAGGCTGAATAGTTACTATACAACAGTTGATGAAATAAAGGAAAATGTTCTGGACATCGAATGGCAACATGATTTCATCTGGAATCCAGATGGCACAAAAGCCCTCATATTGATGGATAAGAACCCTCTGAGGTCTCAATTATATATACTTGATCCAAACGGATTTGTACTTCAACAACTTACAGATACGCCCAATATAGTAACGTTTGCTTTGTGGAGTCATGACGGCAAAAAAATAGCATATACTGTTTATGACCTGTCTGAAAGAGAACACAGTCTCTGGATTATAAACGAAAAAGGAACTGAGAATAAAAGACTGGATGACGGAATTGTGATTGCATGGAGTCCTGATGACAGCAGAGTATTCTATGTTGACGAAAATTTCAGTCTCTATTCAATCAAGGTCGATGGAACGGATAGATTCCAACTTTCAACAGAATATTTTTCCAGAAATGAAGATGTTTTTAGTTTTAGCCCTGATGGAAAAAACCTGATTTTCAGTACCGTAAACGATGACGGAGTCACTATATTCTTCGCAAATTCGGCAGGAAAAAATGTCAAAGTGCTTGAAGAATTTCCAGGGTATCTTTTTTTCAAACCTGACTGGAGCCCAAAAGGAGATAAAATAGCTTTTGCACAGGACGATAACCTTTATACAATAAATCCTGACGGAAATGGAAAAAACCTTGTTGCATCCAATATAACGGACTATGAATGGCATCCCTCAGGAGATTACGTCAGTTTTGTTTCAGCAGGTTCTGTTTTTGTTGCAAGCCCGGATGGATCGAAAAAGATAAAGCTTGCTGAAAATGGCAGGTTTCTTGAAGGCTGGAGTCCTGACGGCAGCAGACTGCTTGTATCTCAATATGGGTTTACAGGGTTATTCATAATAAAACTTAAAGGATACGAAGATCCTCTCTCAATTGATTTCCTGACGCCCACTTGGGGAGAGAACTGCGAGCTAAGAGTTCGCTGCATGTCAGAGCCTGTTGCAGATGCCCTGCTGACCCTTGATGAGCAAGAAATTGGTTTTACCAACAGTTCAGGCTTTCTGAACTACAGCTGTCCTGCTGAAGGAAAATATGTGATAAATGCCAGCAAACCAGGATACAGACATGCAAGTAAAGTTCTTATCGTGGAAAAAAACTCCTCTGTATCTCCAGAAAAATCCTTAGTTTCGGAAACATCTCCTGATTCTGGAAAAGAGGAAGATTCAAGGCCCGAATACCAAGTTCCGGGGTTCAGGGGAATTACTGCTGTCCTGTTCCTTCTTTTTTTCATCCGCAGGGGGAATTCTCTATGAAGGCAGACATGAGAAATATCGAAGTTATCGCCCAGAAAGAATTTACAGATCACCTGTATAGCCCTGGTTTCAGGATGTTACTTGGGATCTTCACGTTGATAATTGTTTCAATGAGTGTTATATCGGGAAAAAACGGACACAATATCTTTGAATTCGGCTTTCTTGATGTTGCCCAGGTAATAACCCTTTTTCTTCCTGTTCTCGGGATAACCCTTGGTTTTGATTCGGTTGTTAGGGAAAAAAATTCGAAATCATTGAATACATTGTTGACACATCCCGTTTTTAGGGACAATCTTATAAGTGGAAAAATCATAGGAGGGATTGGAACTCTTGTTCTTGTGGTATTTATTTCGGTTATCGCTTCAATAGGTACTCTCCTGTTAATAACAGGAATAGATGTTGGTCTTTCTGAACTGAACCGAATAATCGTCTTTTCATTACTTACTTTTTTGTACCTTTCAGGTTTTTTTGCCTTCAGTCTGTTAATTTCAATTGTTTCAAAGAGTTCAGAAAGCTCTTTTATTTCCGGACTTGTAGTTTGGATAAACCTTGTTTTAATCTTCGGAGCTATAGTCACTGTTGCTTCGTCTGTCATAACCGGAGAATCAATAGTTAACCTTGGGCATAATGAAGAAGCCTTGAGCATGAGTAAAGACTTACAAAAACTTTCTCCTGCGAGTTATTATGCTGAAGCTGTAACCGGAGTCCGTGTAAGTTATGGAAGTTTTGGGATATCTTCTGGTAAAGAAACTAGAGGAATTTTTGATACCAGAGTCGGGCTTGGAACCTGGTTTGCGGATTACTGGACAAATCTGATTGTACTAATAACCATACCTGTACTGATGTTCATACTTTCGTATATGGTGTTTCTCAGAAGGGATATAGGAGGAGAAAAAGGATGAATTATGATTTTGAAAAAGCTCTGATAATTGCTAAAAAAGAATTCGCAGACAAGCTCTGGACCCCTATTTTTTATCTTTACTCGGGACTTTCGTACTGGCAATTTTCGCAGTCACCTATAGAGAAATTCTTTTGATTGAACAATTTAGTCAAATAGGAAGAAACCCTTTATCAGCAGTCCTTGAAGGTTTTTATAGCACTTCATTGATGATGACATGGTTCAGTCCACTTATAGGTATTGCTTTAAGCTTTGATAGTGTGATAAAGGAGCGAAAGTCGGCATCTTTGAATGTTTTGTTAACACATCCAGTATTCAGGGACACGGTAATCCTTGGAAAAATGCTCGGTGCAGTACTTCTTCTTCTGGTAGTAATGCTGGTTTCAAGCGTAGTTTCCTTAGGAACAATAATTCTCCTTCTGGGAGCAAAAGTAAGTGCAATGGAGTTAAGCCGAATTGCAATGTGGTTTGTCCTTACTTTCCTTTATTCCCTGGTGTTTCTTGGTATCGGACTTGTTTGCTCTACCTTTGTTCGAGAAGCTACGGATTCACTTGTCTATAATATTGTTATCTGGTTAACTCTTAGCATTATGTTTACCTGGATAATTACTTTTTTAAGTTATTCTCTTGAACCTGTAATAAGCGCGGGGAGCCTGGATATAACTGGCAGTCTTTCAGCTTTGTCCCCTATGCACCATTATGCAGAACTGAGCACTGGAAAGACAGGTCTTGGATGGGGAGCGGGAGGAGGGGGATATGGAAGAGAAAATATGGATGGTATTCTGGATATTCGTTTTACTCTGGCTCAGTGGCTAAAAGAATTCTGGACAAACCTTGTAATCCTGTTTATAGCTCCTCTTCTCCTCATGATAACTGCATATTTGAAATTTTTGAGGGAGGATATAAGTGCTTGATGTGAGGAAAATGACTTTTTTGTCTTTTAACTAAGTTCGTTGTCTTTTTTGTGGAACTCTCACAAAACAGACTCATCCTTAAATTAAGCTATGAAATCTGCTGTAAACGGCAAAGAACCAGAAAAATATTGGTTTGTGTTTGAAACCAT
Source organism: Methanosarcina sp. (assembly GCA_013331265.1). Taxonomy (GTDB): domain Archaea; phylum Halobacteriota; class Methanosarcinia; order Methanosarcinales; family Methanosarcinaceae; genus Methanosarcina; species Methanosarcina sp10923u. The sequence continues at coordinate 11,368 of DUGS01000212.1, read as the reverse complement.
ATATTTTATCTCTGCATCCGGGTTCGTAGTTCATACTCTGAATTTTCTCCTTCAGTACGTTATGTCCTTTTTCAAAAATGCGAGTATTGAGCCTATAAGCAAAATGAATGGCAGCACAAAAAGATACGCCAAGTTGGGCCAGAACTGCACTGCCCAGGCTCCAAGTGTATAGCGTGTGTCAAATATCCCTCTTATTCCGAAAGTCATTCCTGTATCAGTACTTTTGACTCCCACGGCAGTTGCAGTAAAATGATAATCAGGTAAGAAGTTCTTTAATGCCTGAGTCTGGTCATTTGCTGTATTGAAATCTTCAGAAAAGGCATAACTTACAGTAAATATTAGCTTGGCAAGCAATACTGTTATGATAAGCCAGAAAATAAGGTTAAACATAAGGGAATTATTTGATTTTTTTGATATTGTTGAGATCATAATAGATATTGCGAGGAAGATTAAAGCATAGAAAAAAGTCAAAATCACGAATATCTCAATTCTTGTGATTTGCTGCATCGTGACCGGAATTCCTGAAGCCATGAGCATGACTCCGGTTGCCAGATTGATGGAAAAGAAGAGCACCAGCAAGATACACAAGCCTGATCCAAGGATTTTACCAAGAATTATATTATCTCTAAACACAGGATGGGTCAGTAAAACATTCATAGAGCTGGATTTTATTTCTTTGACAATTGCATCAAAACCCAGTACAATACCCATAACTGGAGCAAAACGGCTGACAACCTCTGCGACTCCTTCAAATCCTCTCATCAAATCAGGACTGCCAAGAACATTTACAGTATATTCAACTTCTGTTCCCTGTACATACGACCAGGCAAGGACAACCAGCATGAAAGTGGTCGTAAATAAAAGGAATACAGGACTTTTCAGATGGTCAGCAAACTCTTTTTGGGCTATTACTTTGACATTTGAGATATTTTCCACGTTATTTCCTCCTTAAATATCATCTCTCAAAAGTGAAATGTATGAGGCTGCCAGAAACAGAAGCGGAAGAATTAGTAAAATTATCACGTTTTGCCAGTAATATCCAAGCAGGTAAGATAGTGAATATCCGGTATCCAGAAATCCATGTACGTCCCTCTGAACATTAAATCCGCCATAATAACTCAAATCCTGGGCTCCAATGGTTACCTCAGCAAAATGATGCAAAGGCGAGATATTGTAAAATGAGGATGCTGTCGAAGCAAATTCTTTTGTCATATCAAACAGTGTTTGACCTGATACGAAAGATGCCAGTGTTATTATAGTGGGTCCAAGGGCGAAACACATATTAATCCAGACAAAAACCCCAAAGGTAAGGGATTCAATTTCCGTTTTACACCAGACTGAAGTAAAAAGCCCAAATGCAGCAAAAAGTAAAAGATAAAGAAAGGTAAATATTCCGAAAATAAACAGCCGCAAGAGGGAATCAAATTCAGCAATTTTTCCGGAAATAACAAAGTCCGATGCTGCAATTATTACGAGGGATAAAAATACTACAAGAGCAAGAGTTATTGAAATCCCTAAGAATTTGCCTGTAATAATATTATCCCTGAAAACCGGTTGTGTCAATAAAACATTGAGGCTTTTGCTATTTTTTTCTTTAATGATTCCGTCATACCCAAGGGCTATGCCTATTAACGGAAAAAATACTGCAATCACCTGGACGACATCCCCAAAATTATCTCCACCTGCACGATTTTGCAAATATGCAAATATAATGCCCGTAAAGATGGCCAGCAGTATAATAAAACTGGGCTCATACAATTTGTCCGAGAATTCTTTTTGCGCCAGTGTTAAAACGCTGTCTTTGTTCACAATATCATATCTCCCTTCTTTTATGCAGCAGCCAGACTCCCATTATGCAGGTAAATAGTTGTAAAAACATAAAGGAAGGAGATTGCTTGATTATTTCTTGACTCTCAGTAACCTGTGATGTGTTTGTAGAGTTGAATTCACTATTTTGAGTTTTATTGACAGAAATCGGTTTTTCACCCCCGATAATTTCCTTTACAGGTATATTAGTCCACATAGGAGAAGAGTTTTGATTGTTTAACTCGACCAGAGAGTCTTCCCAATCAGTTATATAAAGGGAATAAGACTCAATCGTAAATTGTTTTCCATCAGGTCTCCACTTTCGGAGCATATCGAATCTACCTCTTGTTGTGGGTGTCACCTGAGTGAGATTAGAACCATTGGAATTAACAATAAACAAAGGGGCAGCAATGCTTGAATATTTAGATGAGTCATTCGCACTTTCAATAATTTTATCAGTTCCATTTTCATAAAAATTTCCGGTAGCTGGGTTAAGGGCAGAAGCAAATACAATAACATCACCAGACGGACTTATCGAATAAATTGAAAAACGATCGATTTTGTCTGAATTATACCAGGAATGAGATGGTGTCGATCCGAAATTAGTGATAAAGGTTAGGTTGGTTCCGTCAACGTTGATTGAATATAGCTTGTTTCCATTTTCAACAAACAGTATTTTCTTTCCATCAGGAAACCACTGAGGTTCGCTAACATTGCCTTCGTGCAATAGACGCTTATTGTTTTCGTCTCCCTCTACAATATACAGATTCCCATTCTGATTTACCAGAAGAAGCGAACCATTTGGCTGCCAATATTCTTTTGTCAAGAGATTGTTATCTTCTGGATTGTCTCCATCATAATAAGAAATGTTTCCTTTTAAATTTGAACCATCGGTATTAGAGATATAAGTCTGTGAATCGAAGCTACCTGGTAACCCTGAAGTGAATATTATTTTTTTCCGATCAGGACTGAGTGAAAAAACACAGTATTTTTCATCTTTATTCTCCGGTTGGAAATTCTGAATTAAATCACCGTCTTCACTGAGAAGCTCTATATTACCTTCATCTTTAACAATAAAGATTTTATCTGAGTCATACCAGACAGGTTGTGGATATGTAGCTGAAGAAAGTTCATGTGCATTTTTTCCATTTCCATCTGCTATATATACTATAGTAGAAGAGCTTCCGGGTTTTTGCCACTCAAACACAATTTTACTATAATCAGGACTCCACTTCAGATTCCTTTGAAAACCAATATCCCCAAGGTTCTCTAATATCTTTGAAAGATCGGTAAAGTTGGTCCCTACACCCCTTAAATTCGTTCCGTCCGGGTTGCAAAATATATAACAATTACCAGGCTCCGTTGGTCCAGATCCAGAAACTTCAAAGCATATTTTGTCACCAGAGGGGATCCACTTTGCTTGCAATATGCCATTGGTATCCGGACCATGAACCTCATAATCAATTTCTCCAAATGTATGGGAATTTGTATCTAACAAATAATGTCTAACAATATTAGTTGAGGGAGGAATCCATTTGGAATAGGTTATAAGCAAAAACTGTCCATCAGGACTCCATTCTGTCGAAGTTGTTAGGAATCCTTCTTCGATCTGGAGAATTTCATCAAGTGGTGTAACGTTAATATTTGGATCTTCGGCTACTTGGTTGGCAGATGCTATATTTATAGCAAATAATAACAAAAAAAGAATTAACATATTCTTTAACATTTGAATTCACATCCTGAATTTTGAAAGTTAGATTTGTTACAATCTAAAAAATTAGTTATTCTGGTTTTGGCACCAGAATGAAAGGATATTTTTGCTATATCTCTTAACCGAGAGCTGTTTTCATGAATTTTCTCCTTCAGTACGTTATGTCCTTTTTCAAAAACGCAAGTATGGAGCCTATAAGCAAAATGAATGGCAGCACAAAAAGATACGCCAGGTTGGGCCAGAATTGCCCTGCCCAGGCTCCAAGTGTGTAGCGTGTGTCAAATATTCCTCCTATTCCTGAAGTCTGTCCTGTGTCAGCATCCTTGATTCCTATAGCAGTCGTAGTATACTGATAATCAGGAAGGAAATTCTTGAAAATCTGAGTCTGAGCCTTTGCTGAATGACTATCTCCAGATAAAGTAAGACTTACAGTAAAGAGCAGATCGGCAATTAATATTGTTATTACAAGCCAGAAAATGATGTTGAACAGAAGAGAATTATTTGATTTTTTTGATATTGTCGAGATCATTATGGAAATTGCAAGGAAGAATAAGGCATAAAAAAAAGTCAGAAGTACGAATATCTCAATTCTTGTGATTTGCTGCATCGTAACCGGAACTCCTGAAATTATTAGCATAACTCCGGTTGCCAGATTGATGGAAAAGAAAAGCACCAGTAGAATACATAAGCCAGATCCAAGGATTTTGCCAAAAATTATATTGTCTCTAAACACAGGATGTGTCAATAAAACATTCATGGAACTGGATTTTATTTCTTTGACAATTGCATCAAAACCCAATACTATTCCTATAATAGGTGCAAAAAGACCGACAACATCTGCGACTCCTTCAAATCCTATCATTAGATTAGGACTGTCAAGAACATTTACAGTATATTCGACCTCTGTCCCTAGTACATAGGAATAGGCAAGTACAACCAGCGTAAAAATCGCTGTAAATGAAAGGAATACAGGACTTTTCAAATGATCAGTAAACTCCTTTTGGAATATGACTTTAACGTTGGAGATATTTTCCACAATATTCCCTCCTTAAATATCATCTCTCAAAAATGAAATGTATGAAGCTGCCAGAAAGAGAAACGGGAGAATTAGCAAGATTATTACATTTTGCCAGTAATATCCAAGCAGGTAAGATAGTGAATAGTTGGTATCCAGAAATCCATATGTGTCTGTTTGAATATGAAACCCTCCATAATAACTTAAATCCAGGTCTCCAATTGTCACTTCAGCAAAATGGTGCAAGGGTGATATATTGTAAAATGAGGATGCTGTAGAAGCAAATTCTTTTGTCATATCAAACAGTGTTTGACCTGACGCGAAAGATGCTAGCATTATGATTGTGGGTCCGAGAGCAAAACACATGCTGATCCATATGAGAACTCCAAACGTGAGGGACTCAACTTCTGTTTTACATCGGACTGAAGCAAAAAGCCCAAATGCTGCAAAAGTTAGTAAATAAAAGAAAGTAAATATCCCGAAAATTAACAGACGTAAGAGAGAATCAAATTCAGCAACTTTCCCAGAAATAACAAAGTCTGATGCTGCAATTATTGTTAGGGATGAAAATACTACAAGGGCAAGAGTTATTGAAATTCCCAGAAATTTGCCTGTTATGATATTATCCCTGAAAACCGGTTGTGTCAATAAAACATTGAGGCTTTTGCTATTTTTTTCTTTAATGATCCCGTCATATCCGAGAGCTATACTCATCAATGGGAAAAAGATACCAATTACCTGGACAACGTCCCAAAAATCACCCGTATGACTTTGAAGATATATAAATAGAGTAACTGTAAATATAACCAGAAGTACAAAAAAACTCGGTTCATACAATTTGTCCGAAAATTCTTTTTGTGCTATTGTTAAGACGCAGTCTTTATTCATCATCATAACTCCTTGCTTTTATGCAGCAGCCAGACTCCCATTATGCAGGAAAACAGTTGTAAAAACATAAAGGAAGGAGCTTGTTTGCTTGTTTCTTGACTCTCAGTAACCTGTAATGTGTTTTTGGAATCAGGCTCATTGATTTGGACTTTATCAACGGTGCAAGATTCTTCGTTCTTGATAATTTCTTTTGCAGGCGAACTCTTCCAGATCACTGAAGTGTTCTGAGCTTCCAATTCTACCAGAGAGCTATTCCCATGATCCCACCCGGGATCTTTATAGATAGTGGATCCGATAGTGAATTGCTTTCCATCAGGGCTCCAGTTTATGCAGGTATCATATCTTCTCTTTATTGCAGGTGTCACCTGAGTAAGATTAGAACCGTTGGAATTAATTACAAACAGAGGAGAAGCAATATCAAAATTATAAATGTCATTGTTTTCAATCATTTTTCCAGTATCTGAGTCAAAGGCAGACATAAAAGCTATAGTGTCCCCAGACGGACTTATTGAAAAATGCTGACCTTCGTCAAAATATTTCCATAAATAAGAGTAAGTAGGTCCGAAATTAGTGATAAAGGTTAGGTTGGTTCCGTCAACGTTGATTGAATATAGCTTGTTTCCATTTTCAACAAACAGTATTTTCTTTCCATCAGGAAACCACTGAGGTTCGCTAACATTGCCTTCGTGCAATAGACGCTTATTGTTTTCGTCTCCCTCTACAATATACAGATTCCCATTCTGATTTACCAGAAGAAGCGAACCATTTGGCTGCCAGAATTCTTTTGATAAGATTTCGGTATCTTCTGGATTGCTCCCCTCATAATAAGAAATGTTTCCTTTTAAATTTGAACCATCGGTATTAGAAATATAAGTCTGTAAATCAAAGCTACCTGGTGATCCTGAAGCTAAAATTATTTTCTTCCTGTCAGGACTGAGTGAAAAAACACAGTATTTTTCATCTTCGTTCTTCGGCTGGAAAGTCTGGATCAAATCGCCTTCGTCGTTAATAAGGTCTATAGTTCCTTCATCTGTAACAATAAAGACTTTATCAGAGTCGCACAGGACAGGCTGTGGATATGTAGCTGATGGAAGCTCAAGGATAATTGTCCCCTTCCCATCTGCTATATATACTCCAGGAGAGTGATTTCCGGGTTTTTGCCATTCAAATACGATTTTACTGGAATCTGGATTCCAGTTAAGATTCCTCTGATAACCAATATTCCCAACATTTTTCATTACGGCTGAAAGATCGGTATAGTTGGTTCCTACACACTTCAAATTTGTACCATCTGGATTGCAAATGATAAAACAATGACCAGAGTTTGTTGGTTCAATTCCTGAAACTTCGAAATATACCCTGTCTCCAGTTGGTGTCCATTTTGCTTTCAATATGCCGTTGGTGTTTGAATCTTCAATTCCATAATCTATTTCTCCGAAAGTATGAAAATTCATATCTAACAGATAATGTTTTACAATATTTGTTGAAGGAGGAGCACACTTGGAACAGGTTACAAGCAAATATTGCCCATCAGGACTCCACTCTGTTGAAGTTATTACGAATCCTTCTTCTAACTGATGAATTTTGTCAAGAGATGTAACATTAAGATTTGAATCTTCGGCTATTGGGTTGGCAGATGTTATATTTGTAGCAAATAGTAACAAAAATATATATATCTGAATATTTTTTGACATATGAAATCCCTGTCCAAAGTTAAAAAGTTATCCCATCATTAAAAAAATTGACCATTCTGGTACGAATACCAGAATGGAAATTTTTCCTATACTCTCTAAGTATACTCTCAATACCTATGTACAGTAAATGTATAGTCTCCAAGGCCAGCTGGAGTCATAGTAACGTATACTGGGGCTACATCCAGATGAGTATCAGGACAAGCGTTATTACCCTGCTGTACACGCTGCATAAAGGAATGTGCACTGTTGCCTTCATACATCTGAGCTACTCCACCATTTGATCTTGAAGTTGGGTCTAGGTACAACATAACCTCTACGTCACAAGCAGCATTACTTTGACGCCAATAATCTGCAGTGTCACCTATGCTTAAAGATCCACTAACAGAGTTGTACCCAGGGCCTAATTTAAAAAGAGCTGCTCTTGCCCATGTGTCTCCTGCTTCAGGATTTTCTTGATTTGCTGCCGCAACACCCACAAGCATAATACATGCTGTAAGTGCTACCATTAAACAAGATTTTATGTTCATTTTATCTTACCTCTCTAATTCTTTTTGTTGAGAGGCAAATTCGCAAGTATTAAGTAATGTTAAAACCATGCAGATTTGCCTCTTTAAGGGGGTTGGAGTTTAATCGTTTTTCCCAAGGCCGGTTGAACTCCATAACTTTCTAATTTTTAACATTGATATATAGTTTATGTCCAAGATGTCAAAAAAGTCATATGTTACTCAATTTTATAAAAATACATGATCAAAATCAAAGAATCTTTTGATGATTGTTTGAGAACATGGCCATAAAACTTTTAAACAAGGATCTTTTTTTAGAAAAAGATGAGATTTTTCAGGATGAACTAAAGAATTAGGAGTTGAAGCTAGCCCATGAGATATAAAAAAGTCAATGGCTTTTATCATCTGAACCTTGCAGCCCTGCTTAAAGCTCCACTAATTTTTCCTGATAGTTACATGTATGATGTTTTTGAGGGCGGGTAATAAATGCCTGAAAATGAAGCAAAATTCCTCCTTGTATTTTTCGTGCTGTTTATTTTTACGCCCTTTCCAGCCGGAGCTGACTTTGCCCAGATTACAGTTGGAAACGACATCAGTGGCAAGGTTTCAAGGCCGGGTGACCTTGTGGAATTCAGCTTTACCGTGGAAAAGGGATACAATACTTCTGAGAGCACATCAGTTATGCTTTTCACAGGTAAAGTCCCCGAAAACTGGACTGCAGGCATATATGCAGATGGAAGTCAGGTAAGCCATATAACCCTGCCTGAAAAGGCAGGTAAAAAAGAACTGGTTCTTAAAGTCAGAATCCCTGAAAATACAAAAGACGGGGAGTATACTCTAAAAATAGGTCTTCGCCGCTATGGGGAAAACGTCAGAAAATCTGATGATACAATATATAGGGAATTTACGATAACGGTTGACAGGGCTGCAATGCCTAACCTGGAAATTTATTCTGATATTCCTGGAAAAAAGACACATCCGGGAATTCCTGTCAGCTTTGGGGCTTTTGTGGAAAATAAATATGATAGTAGAGCAAACTTTCGGATTTTTCTTGTATCAAAACCCGATCAGTGGGGAGTTGACCTGCTTTCCACAGACGGAGCAAGAATTACGAAGTTGGGAGTTCCTGGAGATGGGAGTCAGGAGTTTAAAATTCTCATAAATCCTCCTCTCAATGCAACAGAAGGAGATTATGAAATTTTGATAGCAGCATGTCCGGAAAAAGGGAATCAGAGCGTATTTTTACCGGTCAGCGTAAGCATAAACCCTGAGCTCTCGCAGGATGAGGATTTAAGTGCGTATGTAGACCTGAATTCCAATGTAATCGGGATTGGAATCCGGCCTGAAAAAACTGCGGAATTTGCAGTTACCCTGAAAAACCGGTATGATCAGCCGCTTAAGCTGGACCTTGAAGTCCTGAGCCTTCCTGAAGGCTGGAAAGTGGATTTTGTCAATAAAGAAAACAAGGAACAAAGGCTTGCTTCTCTTATGTTAAAATCAGGAGAGGAGCAGGCTTTTACAGTAAAGGTAAAGCCTTCTCAGAACGCTACAGGAGGGCTCTATCCGGTCACAGTGGCAGCGGCAAACGGAAACAAAAAAGTTACACAGCAGCTTGAGGTAAGTATCAACAATAACATAGAAAATGAAGAGCTGCTCAAAGTTGATTCGAGCTCCAGCGAATTAGCACTGAATCCCGGAGGTTCCACTCAAATACAGGTCAGTGTCTCAAACCAGGGGGACGAAGAGCTAAAAGACGTCACTCTAGAAATTAACTCTGTCAGCGGCATCAGCACTCAGATCCGGAGTTTTGGGACAATAGAAAAGCTGGAAGCAGGAGAGTCCAGAAGCATTCCTGTAGAGATTACTGCAAATGCCAATGCAGGCTCCGGTGTTAAGGAAATTTTCATACGGGCAAAGAGTGATGACCTTATGAGTTCTGAAAAAAGTATCAAGGTAAATATAGAAAAATCATCAAGCAGCGGGCTTCTCGGTATAGCAATGCTTGGATTTGCAGTCCTTGTGCTTGTTTTTGTAGTACGTAAATTCGGAAGGCGGTAAATATGGGATCAATAGGTTTGGAATCAACAGGTTTGGAATTAGAGCAAAGTGAAATTGTACAGAACACAGACCAATTTGCAATAGAAACCATTCATTTAAGTAAAATTTTCGGAAAGGAAAACCAGATCCGTGCAGTTGACAACCTGAACCTGCAGGTAAGGAAAGGAGAGGTATTCGGCTTTGTCGGCCCAAACGGGGCTGGAAAGACCACAACTATGAAACTGCTTATCGGACTGCTTGAACCAAGCGAAGGAAGCGGGAAAGTTGCAGGTTTCGATATAGTCCGTGAGGTAATAAACATAAGGGAAACAACGGGTGTCCTTCCCGAGCCTGCCGGTTTTTATGACAACCTCACAGCAAGACAGAACCTGCGTTTTTATGCAAAACTCTATAATATGGATTCCAAAGTCCGGGAACAGCGGATCGTAAAATTGCTTGAAACCGTGGGCCTTTCCCGTGCCATCGATCAGAAAATAGGCGGTTTTTCCACAGGCATGCGCAAACGTTTCGGGCTTGCTCAGGCTTTGATCAACGAGCCTTCCGTCCTTTTCCTTGACGAACCTACAAGCGGTATCGACCCCCTTGGAGCCCAGATGATGAGGGACCTTATAAAGGACCTGAACAGGAGTAAAGGAGTTACTGTTTTTCTGAGCTCGCATTCTATGGAAGAAGTCGAGGAGATCTGTGACAGAATAGCAATAATCGCAAGGGGGAAACTGCTTGCAGTAGGTTCCGTGGAGGATTTGCGGGATATTGTAAGGGCAAAGGAAGGAGTGCGTTATTTGCTTGAGGTTCAGGACATTCCACTTTCAGAAGCTGCAGAAGCCGTAAAGAATGTAGAGGGCGTAGAGGCTCTTGAGGTTAAGGACGGAACTCTATATGTGCATGCGAAAATAAAGCTCCGTACAGAAATTGCAAAAGCTATCAAAAAAGCAGGTGGAACTGTATCAATGTTTGAGGAAGAAGAAATGAATCTGCAGAAACTGTTCCTCAAAATTATTGAGGAAGCATAAATATTGAAAAGATATCCTGTCATTTCAAAAATCAGCTGGATTTTGGAAAAATTAAATTAGAGCCAGATGCCTCGAAAATCCAGGATGGCCAAGCCAGGAAGATTTAGTCTATTGAAAAAACAGAACCAGGACGTTTACTTTCAGAAATATACTTAAAAGACTATAGCGGATTTGTAATTTTATTTTTGTGTGTGGGGATAATGAATAAAATCATAGAATAAAACCTGAACTGGCGAAGTTAAATATAAGTACTTGAGATATAATTATAAAATTTTTATGAATTGTATGACATCTGTTGAATATGATTTACAAGGCGTGAAAAATATGGATAATCTGAACTTAAATACTCTATTATTTGACCCAAATTCGTTTTTCAGGGAAAAACTCGGGAATGAAATCAGTTTTAAGTATCCTCTATTGATAATACTTGTAATCGCTGTACTATCAGTAAGTTCAAGTATTCTGGTCATGAATAACCTTCAAGATTTGTTTTCTTCTGGCATGGATTCATCTATGTCTGCTTCAGTAATGTCAACCAGTATCATTGGAGGTATTGCCATAGGGGGTTTTATTGGAACATTTTTATATTGGGTTATACTGGCTGGGATCTTCTATTCAATATCCTATGTGTTTAAATCGAAGGGTTCTTTCAAGAGAACGTTAGAATTTACAGGTTATGG
>DUGS01000017.1:5154-7978 GCA_013331265.1 Methanosarcina sp. | reverse complement strand
TGTCCACCAGATTGAGGAATTAAAAGCCGGCATTGCAGTCCAGCCCCTGTGTCCCTGGTCAACAAGCGCCTGAGGAACAAGGTTTGCCATATTGGTAAGAGCCTGATGGGCTTCTACAACTCCTCCCAGTTTGCTGTAGGTAAATATCAGTAAAAAGGTCATTCCTATTAACATAATAGTGGCCTGCATCGCATCCACATACATTACTGAGAGAAGGCCGCCTTTAATCACATAAAAAGCAATGATGACGGTAAAAATCAGAAGAGAGAGTTTATAGTTTATCCCAAGTGTGGTCTCAAGAAAACGACCTGCTCCTATGATAACACTTGCTGCGTAAATAGGCATGAAAATCGCTACAAGTAGCCCGGAAAAGGATTGAATAAATCTTGATTGGAAGCGTTTTCCTATAAATTCAGGGAAAGTAATGGCTCCAAGGTTTAGACCCATACGCCGGGTTCCAGGGCCAAAGACCACAAAGGCAATGAAAATCCCAAAAAAGATATTCATAAACACAAGCCACAGAAGCCCCATTCCTAAAGAAGCGGCTACTCCTCCGAATCCTATGATTGCAGAAGTGCTGATAAATGCAGCTCCGTAAGAGAGAGCCATAATTGCCGGGGGTACGCGTCTGCCTGCAAGCATATACCCATCGGTCTGGGAGCTTTTCTTATATCCCAGCCGGGCAACGTAGAAAGTTAATGCGAAATAAACAATGACAAGAAGGATAAGAGTTGAAGTACTGACTGCCATAAAAATCATTCCAGAATAGTGTTAATTGCTGTTTTTCGCAGGCGTGATAAAGACCGCCTGAAGTAAGGGTTAAGCTTGAACCAGGATAGGTTTTATTGATCCTGAACTACTGTTTTTTGAGTTCCACTCTTGACTGCCTGTTCTTCTTCTCCGCCTCTCCAGTTCAATGCCCCGTAAACCATGCATCCGAGTGCGCTTAATACACAAGATAAATATGCAAGCCAGATCTGTGGATCCTCGATTCCTAAAACTAACATCTACTACACCTGCCTATAATTTCCTGCTATCAGCTAACATGACACTTGTTAGCACAGTACATTATAGCTTATTGTTATTTAAATATGTTGAGCGGAACAAGTTTTACATTGAAGTGAACCACATGAAATGAGAATTATATGAAATGAGAATTTTTTTCAACTCTGTACCAAAGTTTCTATAAAATATATTCATCAGTTAGTCTGGCGGTAAATCAAAACATAAAATAAAGTAAAAAAGGGAGTTGAAACTTTTACTTGTGAGTTCTTAGAGCCTATCCGAAAAGTCAATAATGGCATGTTGTAAAGTTACTATCGGTATATAATATCCTGTGTACTCTCTGGTTGTGGTTATTGCTAATTGTAATGTTATATTGCAACACTTTTCGGGGCTCATTATTTGTTTTTAAAAATTATTTTTCAGGATTCCTTATCTCTGAGTGCACTCACTGATTTCTCCGCTGAGTTCTTCTCTGAGCATACTGATGGCTTTTTCAAAATCATCTGTCTGACCAAGCACCCACATAAGCTTGACAAGGGCAGTTTCGGGAAGAGTATCTTCTCCTTCGATTGCACCGGCTTTCAGCATATCTCGGCCTGTATCGTAAACACGGTCGCAAACTCTGCCGTTAAGGCACTGGGATGTAACTATAACAGGCATTTTTGCATCCACAGCCTTCCTGATAAAAGGAACCCATTTTGTGGAAACGTGCCCGAGCCCTGTGCCCTCTATGACAAGTCCTTTATATCCATTATTTATATAGTAGTCAAGGACTGCCGGGTCCGCTCCAGGAGTGAACTTCACAAGAGCGCACTTAGTTTCCATTCCGGGTTTGAATTTTAGGGGCTTTTCTCCGCGTCTGGTATAATCAATAAATGTCTTTATTTCTCCTGTACCGTAGTCCACAGTCCCTACAGGAAGAGAATTCACGGACTTAAAAGCGTCCCTGCGGGAGGTATGCATTTTCCTGACCTTTGTTCCGCGGTGGATTTCGCAGAAATCATCCGAGGTTGTGCCGTGCATAACCACCACAACTTTGGCAATCTCACTTGTGGCAACTCTTGCTGCACAGATCGCATTCATGGCATTGTCGCTGCTCGGACGGTCTGCGCTCCTCTGGGAACCCACAAAAACGATAGGTACCGGAGTTTCTATCATAAAAGAAAGGGCTGCGGCAGAGTACATCATTGTGTCTGTCCCATGAGTAACGATTATTCCATCAGCCCCAGCTTTAATTTCTTCAACAACCGCTTTTGCGAGGTTTTGCCAGGAATCAGGGTCCATATTTTCGGAGAGGATGCTTGAGATTACCCTGCCTTTAAAGTCTGCAATTTCCTTCAGCTCAGGGATTGCAGCAAGGATATCGTCAGCAGTAAACTGGGATGTAACTGCGCCTGTCCTGTAATCAATTTTGCTGGCGATTGTCCCGCCTGTTGAAAGGATTGAAATCTTAGGGAGTCCGGGCTTAGAAACCTTTTCTTTTGCTTCTTTAGACTCTTTTACGCCATTTCTCCCTCCATTGCCTCCGTTTATAGCTTCTCCGTTATTTTCCAGAGGGGTTATTCTGACCTTATCAATAGAAAAACCAGCGTTGTAACCGCTTTTCATTTTTATTGTGATATACCCTTCCATGGACGGCATTACTTTGCCTTCGTAGACAGTGCCGTTCTTTTCAATGCGTACCCGATCGCCCTGTTTGAATTCCATGAATAATCCCTTTTCTGCTGAGTATTGTAAGTATTGTAATTAAATATCACATGCTGTGAAAGTAAGTTATGCTGCTTTAGCGTTGTAGCTTTAAGCTGTATAATCTGTCTTT
>DUGS01000017.1:0-4987 GCA_013331265.1 Methanosarcina sp. | reverse complement strand
CTGTCTTTAAGCTGTATAATCTGTGGGATACTAAGAGGTCTAAATAATATTAAAACTAAACGTGTTTTTTTGTGCTTAAAATCACAATGCTCATATTTTCCTGTATTCCTCAACTACTGCAAGCAGGTTTTCAAAAGCCGAGTCTATTATATCTTTAAGGGTTGCAATCTCCTGCTCATTCAGTTCAAGCTCAGACTGCCTCTTTGATATATAATGCTTCATTTCTTCAGGAGCAGGCCCTCCCTCAATCTTTCTTCTCTTTATATTGGAGACCGGGTTGAGAGCTTCCTTTACCATCTTTTCCGTCAATCCCCTGCTTGAAAGCGACTCTCCGAGCACAACTTCAGCCACAGAATCTATTTTTTCCAATGTGGGCTTTTCCCTTTCCTTTGCAAGCATCCCTACAATCTGGTGGGCAGTCCTGAAGGGAATTCCCGTTTCCCGGACAAATGTGTCCGCAAGCTCTGTAGCTGTCGTAAAGCCAGTGACGGACTCGGCTGCAAGCACATCTGAATGGACTTTCATGGTCCTGACCATCCCTTCCATTACCCTGACCGAAGCCCTTACGGTTTCAACCGAGCGCCAGATATTGGGAGTTGCTTCCTGCAGGTCGCGGTTGTAACTAAGGGGAAGACCTTTGCAAATCGTAAGCAGGGACATAAGGGCGCCGACAGCCACTCCTGTTTTCCCACGCATTAATTCTGCAGTATCCGGGTTTTTCTTCTGGGGCATAATAGAAGAAGTGGAAGCATACATATCGTCCAGCTCAATGAAATTGAACTCGGAAGAAGACCATATTACAAGCTCTTCAGCCATCCTGCTCAGGTTTATCATGAGGTTTGAAAACACAGAGGCACATTCGATGAGGAAATCCCTGCTGCTGACAGCATCCATCGAATTTTCCAGCAGCCCTTCAAAGCCAAGGAGTTCCTGAGTCCGTTTCCTGTTGAGGTTAAAGCCGGTAGACGCAAATGCAGCAGCTCCGAGCGGGCAGAGGTTAACCCTGGTAAAAGCGTCCTGCACCCTGTCAAAGTCTCTGCCGAGAGCAGATTCGTGTGCACAGAGGTGGTGGGCAAGGGTGGTCGGCTGGGCGTGCTGAAGGTGAGTAAAGCCGGGCATGAGGGTTTCAGTGTGTTTTCCTGCAAGGGCGACAAGGGTTTTTCTGAGGGCAAATAATTCTTCGAGCAGGCCGAGAAGTTCTTCTCTCAGGGTCAGCCTGATGCAGGTTGCAACCTCATCATTTCTCGAACGACCGGAATGCATCCTGCCTCCCACATCCTCTCCTACCATGTCGATGAGCCTGGATTCAAGTGAGATGTGTATGTCTTCGTAACTGAAATCGAGCTTTTCCATTCCTTCTTCCCGGATCTTCAAAAGCCCGCTGAGAATTTTGCTGCAGTCTTCTTCTTTTATAATCCCCTGCTCTTTCAGCATTACCGTATGGGCAAGGTCCACCACTATGTCAGCATTAAAAATCCACCTGTCAGCCTCCATAGAGGAGGTGTAATGTACTATTTCCTCATCCTGGGCAGCTTCAAGCCTGCCTCTGCGTAAAATATTGCTCATCGGTTTTCCTCTGTATGATTGTGAAATAGATCTATGTTGTGAGAGTCTTTATGTAATAATGATTCCTGTGAGATAAATGATATGTGAGTTTACCTGGAATTTCTCTGATTTATTAGGTTTTTATTAGCCACTAAAGTAAAACCCGAAGCGTGGTATTATTTCAAACACTTAAATATGAATCGGTTTTCGGGAGTTTTTCTCCAAGGTAAGAATATCAGGTATGAAAGCGTAAATTCATTTGATGTCCGTAGTCTCAAAGTATAACCGAATCTCTGCGGTCTATGACATTATGGAGGCGCCGGTAGAGTTTTTCTTATACGGTAAATGGAGAGAGGAGGCGCTTTCAAGCCTCAAAGGCAGAGTCCTGGAAGTAGGTGTGGGGACCGGAAGGAACCTGGAATACTACTCTACGAACGTTCAGGTGACAGGAATCGATAACAGCAAAGGGATGCTTGACAAAGCCCTAAAGAAAGCTAAAGGCAGGAAGAGTATTACTCTTTTCCTTATGGACGCAGAGAACATGGAGTTTCCGGACAAGACTTTCGATTATGTTGTCACGACCTTTGTCCTCTGTTCAATCCCCGATCCCGTGAAAGCTTTAGAGGAAATGAGACGCGTCCTTAAGCCTTCAGGGGAGCTGGTAGCCATTGAACATATGCGCAGCAAAAACCCTCTTATCGCCCGGCTTGAGGACTTAATTAACCCGATTATGTTTTTCCTGATAGGAGACGAGTTGACCCGAAACACAGTGGAGAATATCAAAAAGGCTGGATTTACTATCACGGAAGAAAAAAATCTGGCTTTTAAGGATGTTTTCAAAGGGATCCGGGCAAGACCGTAAAAGGTTTTATTCAGAGCATTTTAATTATAATATCAATGCCCGCAAAGATATCCACGATGTCTGCAGTCTCAAAATATAACCGAATCGCACCTATTTATGAACTGATAGACCTGCCGCTCGAACTTTTCTTTTTCCGGAAATGGAGAAAGGAGGCACTTTCAGGTCTGAGTGGAAAAGTTCTGGAAATCGGGGTTGGGAGCGGAAGAAATCTGAAACATTATCCTTCGAACGCTCTGGTCACAGGAATCGATAACAGTGAAGGTATGCTCGAAAAAGCCAGAAAGAAAGCCAGTGAAATGAAAAATGTCAATCTTCTCCTTATGGATGCAGAGCACCTCGAATTTCCTGACAATAGCTTTGATTACGTGGTTACGACTTTTGTCCTCTGTACAATCCCTGATCCTGTGAAAGCTCTTAAAGAAATGAGGCGGGTCCTTAAGCCTTCAGGTGAGCTGATAGTCCTTGAACATTTGCATAGCACTAACCCGGTTATTGCTCGGTTTGAGGACTTGATCGATCCTTTCCTGTTTTTTCTTCTCGGGGATCACACGACCCGACACACTGCCAGGAATATAGAAGAAGCCGGGTTTAAAATAAAGGAAGCAAAAAAACTGGCTTTTAAGGATGTTTTCAGGAGGATAAGGGCAAAACCGTAAAAAATTTTTATTTTTTCATTTTTCAAAGGTAATATAAAAGATTTCCAGTAGCTATCTAATGTACGCTTTCTACTCAAAAGTATCAGGGTAAATTGCTCATGATTTCTCCCTTAATAAATATTAATCTAGATCATATTCTTCCTGTGTAAATATAATCCTAAATAATATATCTACCCCTATCCTTATTATTATGGGGTCGGAGAGTCACCTTCCTTAGGCTAAGGAAATCTTCAATGATAAACTCATGGCTCGGCAGGAGTAAGTTGTGACATGAACAATGGTCTGTGGTTCCTGTGAAACTTACATACTATAATATTTTTAATTCTTCCTCATTGCCGAGTTATGTTTTCATGATTAGTTTCCAGTGTAACGAATGGCTGCGTTTCCGTGAACAGATCTAACCTGGTCTCACTGAAGCGCGGGACAAAAAACTTAGAAACGGCATTAAAGGGTGTTTTACAACTAACATCAACCAAATAATGGAGGGTACCTTATTATGGTTAATTCTCAAACAGCCGGTGAAATACAACAGATACTAGCACATGTGGTTTCTCTAGCTTCCGAAATTGAAAAGGTTCCAACATTTGGAGTAGATGTTTGGACCATGAAAGACGTCCACAAAAAATGTCAGGAAATTAGGGCAGACTGCCAGCGAATATCCATGCTAGTCGGAACGGGGTCAGGCGGGATAGGTACAGGCACCGGAAAAGGATATGGTGGTACGGGACCAGGATATTAACTGGGGTACATGTGGCCTGGTCGATATCAACTGATTTGATTTAGGGATCTTTTGAATAAAACTTCCTTCATTCGCCTTAAAGAAACTCTATTAACCAATAATAACTAATCCATAGTGGATGCTGGGGAAGACAAAGCGTTATCTTGAGGTTACACGGGTCCTTTTTAAGTACAACCTTATTCCGGAACTTTACCGGGACCTGCGTACTGACTATATTTCAAACTCTGACTGTACCTGTACTTTTGATCTTGAAAATCGAGAGACAGCAGCAAAACTCAGGCAGGCTTTTGAAGAGCTCGGTCCTACTTTTATCAAGATGGGACAGACCATGAGCAAACGGCCTGACCTTGTGCCCCAGCCTTATGTTATTGAAATGGCGAATTTGCAGGATAAGGTTAAGCCTTTGCCTTTTGAAGAGATGGCCGAGTCTCTTGACCTTGCGTGCGTATGTGAGTACCAGACGCGTGAGGAAAGGAACAGGAAAAAAAGCGAAGAAGAGCTGAAAGCTGCAAGGGAAAGGAAGGCTAAAGCCTTTATTAATATTTTTGACAGCTTTGACCCTGATCCTATTGCCTGCGGCTCTATTGCGCAGGTTTATAAAGGTGTACTTGAAGGCAAACCGGTAGCTGTAAAGATTCTTCGCCCGAACCTGATTGACATAATAAATATCGATCTTTCTATCCTGGATGACTTCAAGCCTGTTATGAGAAAGGTTCTGGGTGTGGGAAGGAATTTTGGCATTGATGCTTTTTTGCTGGAAATCCGGGAAATGCTTACGCGGGAAGTTGACCTCAGGATTGAAGCTGTCAATATGAGGCGTTTTGAAGACAATTTCAAGAATGTGAAAAATGTCTCTGTGCCTGAAATTTATCCTGATTACTGTTCGGCAAACGTTCTGACAATGGAATTTATTCAGGGAACTCAGATCAAAGACATAATTGACATGCCTGTGTCCCAGAGCAAAAAATCGGAATATACCCGCACGATCACCAGGAGTTACCTGAAGCAGGTTTATATTGACGGCTTTTATCATGCAGACCCCCACGGCGGCAATATGCTGGTTGAAGAGGACGACACCATTGCTTTCATTGATTTCGGGGCTGTCGGCAGTATAGATGATGAGCTCAAAAGGAATATGCTGGAATTTTATTACGCTATCAATAACAGGGATGTGGAAGGGGCAAC
>DUGS01000054.1:1193-11414 GCA_013331265.1 Methanosarcina sp. | reverse complement strand
GATCTTAGCAGTTACTGATCTTAGATAAGTAAGATAAATTCATAATACATAAATACTCAACATCAGAATTATATATTGTTGAGCGGATAACTTCCTGGGTTTTTGTCCACCTTCTACAGTATACATACCAGCCCCCAATTGGTATCTAATTTTCTTTCTGAAATACTCCCCATATTCTTTCCCCCTGACCGCTCAACTTCTCTTTTCAGATACAGGGTTTCTAAAAGCATAAGCAATGATTCTTTTTACTTGAATAACTCTTAATTATTACCAGGAAGTCTTGAGAAAATGAAAAAAGCTTTATTTCCTCAGAGAAGTTCATACCCGGTGTATAACACCCTCGAAGATTGGATTCTACACGAGGCTATTCCATTCTCAGTCGATTCTTCCGAAACCTTCAATGCCTCTGTTGACAGGGTCATCGCATCACTTGACGACTCAGTGGAGTTTCTCGGCTTTGGAGAAGCACTCCACGGCGGCGAGGACATTCTTGTACTCCGCAACCGGCTCTTCGAGCGCCTGGTGGAGAAGCATGGCTATAGCGCCATTGCCATAGAGAGCAGTTTCCCTCGGGCGCGTGTAGTGGATGAGTACTTGGCTGGTCGCGCCCCGGGATCATATGAGGCTGTTCAGGACACCGGATTTAGCCACGGCTTTGGCCGCCTCGAAGCAAATCGAGAACTCGTGGAGTGGATGCGGCGATACAATGCCGATCCTTCTCATCACGTCAAACTTCATTTTTACGGCTTCGATAGCCCAACTGAAATGACCTACAGCGACAGCCCACGCCAAGTCCTGAATTTTGTTCTCGATTACCTTGCCTCTGTTGATAGTGTAAACAGCAAGGAGCATCGAGAACGCATCGACCTGCTTCTTGGACAGGACTCCGATTGGGAGAAACCAGATGCAATGATGGATCCGACAAGGTCGATAGGACTGTCACCAGCCGCAACTGCTTTGCGAATCGAGACTGAGGATCTGATTTCAGAACTATGTACACGCCGTCCCGAATTAGTGGCTAAAAGCGACAAAAGCCGCTATCTGGAAGCCATGCATTATGCGGCTGTGGCGCGGCAGCTATTAAACTATCATGCCGCACTGGCACGGAAGTCGGGTCCAGGGAAACGGATTGTTGAAGGCCTCGGCATCCGTGACGCGCTGATGGCAGATAATCTGGCGTACATAATGTCCCGTGAGCGTGACAGCAGGGGAAAAGTGCTGGTCTTTGCTCACAACAGCCATTTGCAGCGAGGAAAGGCACAATGGCAACTGGGCACTGAAGTATTAACATGGTGGCCAGTGGGGTCTCACCTCAATGAGATGTTCGGCTCGCGCTATGCTGTCATCGGTTCGGCAGTGGGAGTTTCTGATGATAATGGAATCGGCCAGCCCGAAGCCGGCACTCTTGAAGCGCGGCTGATTACCGTACCGGGACCAGCGCGTTTTATCCCAACTCATAATGGAAAGGGGCTTCCAACTCAGGCAATTAAAGCTCTTCCGACTCGCTCTGGCAGTATGAAGAACCCGACCTATTTCGCACTAACTCCACAAAGCTTCACTGATTTCGACTGGCTGGCTGTCCTGGATTCAACGGCATACAACCGCGGTGGAACGCCGCTTCAAAAGTGAACAATCCCAGGCAGTAAAAACTCTTCGATGTTCTGGCAGGCTTCAGTACAGCGTGATGTTCTTATTTTGATACTTTTTTATCTTAAGGTCTGTGTTTTTAAGACACCTGCAATCTCATAGAGCTTTTTCATATCAATGTTCTGCTCAACTACGTTTGCAAGTTCTTCATAGGCATCGTTTTCACTCACTACCTCTTCAGGCTCATATTCCAACCCCTTCTTCTCATAAAGATACCGAACAAGGGCGTTTCTTATATTCCTATTATCAAAGAGCCCGTGAAGGTATGTGCCGATTACGAGACCATTTTCATCAATAGCTCCATCATCTCCAAAAACGGTGCGGTTTGAATTGGTGACTCCCATATGAATCTCGTATCCTCTTATCTCTTCACCGTCTATGGGTTTCAGGATAGGACCATAACCATTGACTTTCTTTGTTACCTGAATCGTCCTCTTTTTATATTCTCCGAACCTGGTCCCTATGTCCAGAAGCCCCAGACCTTCAAACTCTGCTTCGACTCCGTTTTCCACCCCTGAGTCAAAGATGGTCCTTCCAAGCATCTGATAACCGCCACAGATCCCGAAGATAGGGATTTTTCCTTTGAATGCCTGGATTTTTTTGGCCATCCCGCTTTCCCTGAGGTCTAGAAGGTCGTTAACCGTGTTCTTCGTGCCGGGGATCATGATCGCATCAGGGTTTCCGAGATCTTCGTCAATGTCTACATACCGGACTTTCACGAGCCCTTCCAGGGGTTCGAAATCCGTAAAGTTTGAGATTCTGGGCAGGCGAATTACTGCAACTTCAATTTCTGTTTTCGCCTTTGAATCATCTTTATCCCCGAGAGAGACAGAATCTTCGGAAGGGATATGGAGCTTGAAATGAGGAAGGACTCCAAGCACAGGGATCCCGGTTTTTTCCTCAAGCTGCTTGAGTCCGGGTCTCAGGATTTCGATGTCGCCCCTGAACTTATTGATGATAAACCCTTTGACGTTTTTTCTTACGTCTTCAGGCAGAAGAGCAACCGTGCCGTAAAGGCTTGCAAATACACCTCCCCTTTCAATATCTCCTACAAGGATTATCGGGGCCTGAGTGAGCCTGGCAGTGCCTACATTCACGATGTCCCTTTCATAAAGGTTGATTTCTGCAGCCCCTCCGGCTCCTTCCATAACAATAATATCATGCTCTTTCCAGAGCCTTTCGAGAGCTCCTTTAAGTACTGCATGCATCTCTTCAATGGAGTCGTAATACTGGCCTGCACTTTTGTCAGCATAGGGTTCACCCAGCAGGATTACCTGGGAAACACAGTCCCCTTTAGGTTTTAGAAGAACAGGGTTCATATCTGCAGTGGGCTCGGTGCCTGCAGCTTTTGCCTGGATCGCCTGTGCAATCCCTATTTCCTTTCCGTCCTTTGTAATCCAGGAGTTCAGGCTCATATTCTGGGCCTTGAAAGGAGCAACCCTATAGCTTCTGGACAGGATCCTGCATATGGCAGTCACGACTGAACTTTTCCCAACATGAGAGGCGGTTCCCAGGATCAAAAGGCTTTTCTTCTCCATTTTTTACCATACCTTCTGCTTGAACAGGCATTTTTATATAATTCAAATATAAGTAACGGTTTTAAGTAACGGTTTTAAGTAATAGTTTTACTAAAATCAACAATGAGATTTTTTCTCTCATGGCAATAACTCAAGTAAACTTGTCCAAATTTAATAATTGTCATTTTATACTTCAACTAAAGAATAAATACTTTCGGATTCATTGCAGGTTTTGTTTAGTTATCTTTAATGACTTTTATCTTTAATGACTTTTTTATTTTCTGCCATTTTACCTTTTCAATTTTTGTTTTTATCCTGCTGCTTCCCGTATATAAATGTGAATTTATCAGGCTACAGTTCTTATAAATAAGATCAAAACAATCTTTTTGTCATAGAATCGGGGAAAAAAGACCATGAAAGCCGTGCTTTTTGTACTTGTTTTATTTCTTCTATCAGCCCTTCCGGTCTCAGCAGCAGATACATCTCAGGCCGACGGAACAGGTCCAGCCCGAATAGCCGAACTTTACAGCGATATAGAGTCCTTTGATGTAACCCTCTACTCAACCCAGCCGGAAGAGGATCTGGCCCTGGAGGTGTCTCTTGTCAGGCCTGATGAAAATGAAAAGGTCCTTGCCACACAGGAGTTCTCAACCGGCAGTTTTCCTGCGGATACGAGAGTTATGAAAATAGGCTTCTGGGACGTCAGTAATGCCGAACGAGGGGCTTACACTCTGAAAGCAAAGCTTCTGAAGCAGGGACAGGTTCTTTCAGAATCAAAATATGATTTTGTTTACGGCAGCAACTCAGCTTCCAGGATTAAGGTGGATGATCTCGTCCCTAACTCCGAAGGGATCACTGTTGCGCTCTCCCCGAATCAGGCTTCACTTTTTGATATCGAGTATATGCTTGTAGACGGGCACGATGTTATATATACAACAAAAACCGAAAAGGCATCCCTTACCAGTATTCCGGAGACTTTTTCTGCATCATGGGGTTCCCTGCTCGAAAATAATAAAGAGTACACTGGAAGAGTGAAAATAAAGGTCTATTCTCCCAGCCGGGGATTTATAGCTTCAACAGAAAATTTTACTGCCAGAGACGATGCCAAAATTACTGATATTTATCAAGATGAGACTGGGGCAAGTGCAACTGTTTTTGGGCGTTCCCAGGTGCCTTTTGAAGGGAGCCTGAATTTTTCCGTATATGAATTACAGGAAACTTCGGGGAACAGCAGTTCTGTGTTTGTTGAATCCATCCGCGAGAGAGTCCCGGTACTTTTGACTGATGACGATGAGACCGTTGAGGTCGCATGGAAAGAAAGGCTCACGGAAGGGGTTTACAGGCTTGAGATTGAGCTTATTGGCAACGACGGAGATGTTATAGAGCGCAGGGAAACTATTATTGAGTCTAACCTTACTCCGTCAAATGCAAGTGAGGTAAGCACTGTCTCTGGGAACAATACCTCTAATGAAAGCGGTGGGAACGGCATCCCTGGCTTTTCGGTTGCTTTCGGAGTTGCAGGTCTTGCTATGGTTTTTGTCCTTTTCAAAAAACTGCATTAACCAGTTTGAATAAAAGTATAGGTTCACCTATCTGGAAAATTTACTAAAGATTAAAAAAGCCGTGAGTCTCATGCGTTATGAACTCTTTATTGCCTTAAGGCAGATACGTGCAAGAAAATTCCAGACCCTCCTTTCGGTAGGCGCAATAGGCCTTGCCGTGATGATACTTACGGTTTCCCAGGCTCTTATGGTGGGTTTTACAGGGGAGCTTTACAACACTACCGTGAATAAACTCCCTCATGTCTCGGTTTCTCCGCAGGATGGTGAGGATTATATCTATCTTTACGGAACTCTTATGGAAAGAATCAGTGCAATTGAGGGTGTCACTGCAGTTTCTCCTTTCCTTGCAGGGCAGGCTTCTTTCAGGTTCAAGGACAATTCCCTTAATGCCGAGCTTAAAGGTGTAATCCCTTCACAGGAAAATCAAATCAGCTCTATTGAAGAAGATATGTTTGAAGGCAGTTTTCAGGAGCTGGAGTTTTCAAGAAATACGGTGGTTATCGGCTCAAAGCTAGCAGAAAAACTCAAGGTTAATCTGGGGGACTCCATAGATGTTTCTTTTCCGAATGCAAATCCTCTTTCTCTCAGAGTTGTGGGGATATTTCATACCGGATCTCCTCTGGATGAATCCCTTGCCTATACATCCCTGAAAACTGTCCAGCAGTTCTTTGATGTTCCGGATGTGGTTAATGGGGTTTCGGTTAGGCTCAGGGATTTTAATAATGACAGGGAAGTTGCAGACAAGATCAAGGAATTAGGTTATAACGCAAAGGGCTGGACAGAAACAAACCCTGCGATCCTCCGTACCATTGCTATC
This sequence comes from Methanosarcina sp., assembly GCA_013331265.1. Taxonomy (GTDB): domain Archaea; phylum Halobacteriota; class Methanosarcinia; order Methanosarcinales; family Methanosarcinaceae; genus Methanosarcina; species Methanosarcina sp10923u. The sequence continues at coordinate 5,871 of DUGS01000054.1, read as the reverse complement.
GAGACCACTTCAAACAACGTCGTATACGGGCTTATCATTGTCATAGCCTCTTTTGGCGTAGTAAGCACTCTGAACCTTTCGGTTATTGGTGCAACAGGCCAGATCGGTATGCTCCGGGCTATGGGTGCCTCTGTTTCAAGTATTCAGAGGATTTTCATCCTCCAGAGTGGGATTTTAGGTCTTCTGGGCGCTCTTGCCGGTACTTTTTCAGGAGTCCTTATATCCCTGGCAATAGGACAATATGAGATCCCTGCAGCATCTTCCGATATTTACGGCGGTATTTCCTTTATCCCGATTGTAGTACGTGCCCAGGATATAGTGTTTATTATTCTCGCCGTTTTCCTGCTGAACCTGATTACAGGAATTTATCCTGCGCGGCAGGCAGCAAAGCTGGACCCTGTAAAAGCGATAAGCACAAGGTGATTTATAGGAATAAGCGTAAAAACCCCGAGTCTTTATATCAGGGATATAAGCGTCAACTTACTTACCTTCTCTTGTTATTGATTCTGCTTAATTATTTTTACTCTGCATCATACATTTCACTTTTACATTTCTTCACCTGCGGAACGTGGGGTAGAGCCTGTATGACTCGTATAACCTGCAGGAAATAAAACTTGAATCTATATAGACTCAAGCGAAAATACAATGCATAGATAAGTATAAATAAACTCAAAAGTAGTTGAATATGATATTTACAAATGAGAAGCATCGATTAAAATAGTAATTTTTCTACTGTTTTTGCTTATTTTTCATCCCGCTATTCAAAATAAATTACGACGATGAAAAAATTAATAATGCTCTTAAAATAATCTCTGGCATTAAACATTTCAACGCGAGTCAATACGTCATCCTGATTGAAATTTCAATCCCGGTAATTATATATCTTTTTTGACGAATAATCACATACTTAGTAAGCATAGCGAACAAAAACCTTGTGCAGGAATTCTCATCAACTGATCATTGCATGGGAATTCTCTTTTCCTATTTTTGCATTCTACTACCTGAAAATCCGGAAGATGGAATTCGTCAGCTAATTACCTGGTTTTTAAACCTTGTAATGGAGGAGGAAGCTCTCCTCCAGGCTGGTGCACAACGTTATTAATGGAACATTAATCAAAATTTTTTACATATCAGACTCCCTTAAAGTAATGACCTGTCGAATATTCAACGCCTCTTGCAGGCTTCAGCTTTACCTCTTTTCCTGCAATCGCCTGTTTATACGCTTCTGTAATCTCTTTTACCTCGGCATCGGTATTAAGCGAAAGGTCAAGCCTGATCACGTCCACGCCGTACCCTTTCATATTCTTAACATATTTCAGCATGTCAAGCACCTTTGAATTATAGATAAGGGTGCGGGTGCCAAGGCGTTTGACAGGAAACTCAGAGCCGCTCTGGTCAACAAGGAGCACTTCACTTTCTTTTCGTACGATTTTCCGGTCTACAAGGGGCTTTAAAAGGTCGTTTTCCGTAATAAGCATCAGTTCCCTGCCATAAACTAAAATTTCGGTCTGGCCTGAACCCTCGCATGCCTGAAGAGCTTCACAGACATTTTTAATTTCGCTCAGGTTCAGCTCACTTGAAAGGGTTGCCCTGTACGCTCCTGCCTGGAAGAAGACGCTGGAGGCAAAGGCATTGAAAATATTGAGGTCTTTCTGGGCGACAAAGGGTATGGAGAGCTTTTTTGCAATCTGTGATGCTCCGAGGCTTGAACATGCCACTGTGAAACCGGCATCCCTTACTTTTTCCAGCAGGGGTTTTAATTCCTCCAGTTCCCATTCGTGGGTAATTCTTGGAACCTTGAAAACCAGTTCGATTTTTTCTGCTTTCAAATCCTCAAGCCTGTCAGCATTATTGAGAGACATCAGTACTTCAAACAACGAAATCGGGATATAAGCAATATCAGCTCCGGCTGAGGCTGCCTGCAAGAGAGAAGGAATATTCTGCACTTCAACGCTCAGAAGGAGTTTTTTTGAAGCTGTGCCTCTTAACCCTGTTCCTGCCCTTTTCATGCCGGCTGCACTTATCAGGGCTGCTTCATTATTGCTTTCAGAATCGTTTTCTACAGAGCAGAGGCGATTGAAAACCTCAAGGTCAGGGTGTTTTTGCTCTTTTTTATTTGCCTTCAGGGCTTTTTCGAGAAGGAGTTCCGCAGCCTTTCTCCTCGTATTCTTTAGCACGCCGACAGGAATAAAGATGTTTTCATCAGCTTCTATCTCAACGGAAGTGGCTTCAAAGGGAGTATCGCCAAGGCTTTCCATTGCCTTTCGTATCTGCTCTTCAGTTGTCGGGGCTTTTTCGGCTGCCTGGACAGTATACTCATCTGAAAATTCCGCATATCGGGGTTCTTGTATTTTGCTGCTTTTTTCGTTCTCTTCTCTTTTTCCGCTTTCTTCCCTTATCTCAACCGTAAACCGCTCTCCTTTCCGGGCTCTTGCCTTCAGGCTTACCGGGAGAGTTTTCATTTTTGTTTTTTGGAGGGCATCAAGGAGCTGCGTGTCTGTTGTGAGGTAGAGTTCATCTCCTCTCTGGACTGCCCTGCCTGTTTTCGAACTGATCTCAAGTCCGACTTTTTCTCCTTTTTTCGCGCTTTTTACATGCTCGCCTGAAATCGTTACTATGCCGGTTACTGCGGAGCCGAGCATTCTTTCTCGTGTAAAGATGCTTATGCCGTCTTTTACCTGGATATTCTCTTCAAGCCGGACTGTAAGTTTTGTGTTCCCTTTTGAACGGGAGATGTCCAGGACTTTTCCAAGGAAAGAACCGTAATTTGAGCTGTATTTGGGATGTGATACCCCTTTTTCCCCGAGTACAAAGCCGCGCGTAAATCCCCTGTAAAAGAGTTTTGCAAGCTCGGCTTCCCTTGCTTCAAGTTCTTCCATGGTAGGGTTATCTCCGGGGCCGCATATGCTTTCAACTGCGGCTTTGTAAGCGGCGGCACTTGCAGTTACGTACTCGGGTTTTTTCATCCTGCCTTCGATTTTAAGGCTTACAACCCCGGTTTTGATAATATCTTCAAGTCCTGTGAGAGTGGAGAGTTCGGCACAGCTTATAGGATAACTGCCTCCGATATACCTTTCATCAATTTCTCTTCCGTTTACCAGGAACCTGTACCTGCGTCGGCATGGCTGGGCACAGGCTCCCCTGTTTGCGCTCCTGTCGTGCAGGAAACTGCTGAAGAGACATTTGCCGGAATAAGAATAGCAGAGAGCTCCATGAACAAAGACCTCAATATCCACCCTGGAATGCTCTACAATATCCCTTACCTCATCAGTGGTAAGTTCCCTGGAAACTATGAATCTTTTTGCTCCCAGACCTGCCACAAAATCCACTCCTTCTTTGCTGTGGATGGTCATCTGCGTGCTTGCATGAAGGCTCAGGTCAGGATAGATTTCGTTTAAAAGCCTGAGAAGCCCGAGGTCCTGCAGGATAATTGCATCTATTCCGGCTGCGTATGCCCTGTCCACAATATCAAGGGCGTGCTGCAGTTCTTTTTGTTTGATAGGGATATTGAGGGCAAGATAGACAAGGACTCCGTGTGAATGAGCAAGATCAACGGCAGCTTCCAGGTCATCAATTGTGAAATTTTTAGCTCCCTGCCGGGCGTTGAACTCGCCAACTCCAAGGTAGACGGCATCAGCTCTTCCTTTGATTGCTCCAAGCAGGGCTTCTTGATCCCCTACCGGAGAAAGGATTTCCGGGGGATTACAGATTAAATTTTTAGCAGGCATTTTATCAGACATAATGATCAGCAGTGTTTTTGATCAGCAGTGTTTTCTTCAGATAACTTGAACTCTGGTGAATAAAGAACTTCAGTAATTGGGAATTAAGGGTAACTGCAAAAAAGGGCTTAAGCAATTCATATTAAAATCATTGTGAACTACCCCTGTCCCTTTGAAATTGAGAATACACTCTCCACCTTAAAGTTAAGGCGTAAATGTGCTTTTCGCATAAAAAATAGATGGTAACAGAAATATTAACAAAGTATACATTAACGAAACGGGCCAGCATAACTGCAAGCCTGTTTTATTAAGATTTATCCTGGAATGTAGCGGTTTTATTGGTGAGGCTTTGAGATATTTAGATATAACAATTGAAATATATTTATTAGAATTAATACTGAAACTTATTTAAATAACTTAATTAAATATACTAATAAATATTAGTATGATTGAAAAAATTATTCATTTTGAAAAAATGTTTACTTCAGTAAAGAGATCATTCATATAAGGCTACGAATGTGAGGGGGATAAAGTAATTTAGAGGTCGTTGCCTATGAAAAATATACTTGTCGTGGAAGACAATCCTTTAATCATGGAACTTGTCAGGACTTTATTAATCTCATTTGGTTATGAACCAATAGAAGCTTCAGATGGGGTTATGGCAATAGAAATTGTAAAAAAAAATCACTTCAACTTAATATTATTAGATATGCAGTTACCAGGGATTGATGGGGTAGAAGTATTGAAAATATTAAAAGAAGATCCTGTCACACGTGAGATCCCGGTTATTGCCCTTACAGCTCATGCTATGCGCGGTGATGAGGAAAAATTTCTGAAAGCAGGTTGCAGTGCTTATGTTTCCAAACCCATCGATATCCAGAGATTTAAATTTGTCATAGCAGAGTTCATTGCTTGAAGTTAAAAACGAGGGTGGAATAAAAACGAGAGTGGGATAAAAA
>DUGS01000054.1:0-930 GCA_013331265.1 Methanosarcina sp. | reverse complement strand
GAAAAAATCGAATGAATTGTTGATCATTCTAGTCGTGGGTCTCTTTTTTACATTCATTGCATCATATGCCGGGCTTTTTGAATCCATTATTTTATTTGTTGAAGAATCCAATCCCCGGAAACTGGGAGGTCTCCTTACTCTCTCGGTCTACCTCACATTTGCTCTTGGAATTTTCTCGCTGCGGCGCTGGATGGAACTTGAAAATGCTCTGGTGCTAAAAGAAAAGGCAGAAGAGAGCCTCAGAGAAAAAGATAAAAGATACAGGGCACTCTTTGAGCAATCAAATGACGCAATTGTAATTCTTAATGGGGAAAAAGTCCTGGATGTCAATAAAAAAGGCCGTGAAGCTTTCGGATTGGGCGAAAGGGAACTTGGCAATATCTCAATTGAGTCACTGGTATCCGAGAATAATCTGTTGACAATTAGGGAAGCCCTGAAAACAACCCTTGATAACGGGACTGCATGTTTTGAAATGGAATTTCGAAAGTACGATGGGAATACTATTGATGTAGAAGTCAACTCTTCCTTCCTGAGCTTAGAGGACAAAGAAATCCAGTGTGTTGTCAGGGATATAACCACGCGTAAAAAAGCTGAAAAAATTGAACGGGAAAGCCAGGAGAGGCTCAAAAAATTGATCGACAATGCCCTTTGCGGGATCTTGCTGGTTGATGCCTCCACACACGAAATTGTTGATGTGAATCCCGCAGCAGAAGAAGCGATAGGGTTCTCAAGGAAAGAACTCATTGGAAATATGTGTCATAAATTTATCTGTCCTGCTGAAAAAGGAAATTGTCCTATAACTGATCTCAAACAGTCTATTGATAAGTCCGAAAGTGTGCTTCTCAACGGGAAAGGCGAATTCTTCCCTGTACTGAAAAGTGTGGTCCCCGTAAAAATAGGGAAAAGTGAATACCTTATAGAAAGTTTCAT
>DUGS01000020.1:14340-23568 GCA_013331265.1 Methanosarcina sp. | reverse complement strand
ATCGACTATATTAAAATGAAATTCTCTAAATATTCTCAAATTAAGTAATAAATAATAAACTCAATATATTTCATGAAAAACCAGTTTGGAAAAATGAAAATTCAAACGCAAATCTCATAAATTATTCATAAGAGGGGGATCGAATGGAGAAACCATATAAGATAAAAATACTTCTTTTCTTATTCTTGATATTAAATTTCTCATGTGCCGGAGAGCTCGGAGTTTCCCCAGGTACAAACAGTTCAAAAAATATTGAAAATATTAACCAGGGTAGTATTTTACTTTTCGCAGGCAATTATTCAGAGAATTACGGTGTTCCGGAAAATATCTTTGTCGCAAAGATCCAGAATGGAACTTCCGATATATTGTATTCTACAATTTACGGGACTCATGAATCAAAAATCACATTTGATAATTTTTCGGCAGGATTAAAATATACAACTACAAGAGACTGCTCTCCAGTTTCTTACTTCATACTTCCTGTTGTGGACCCCATCACTAATTTTGGAACAGATAAATATGTAGAATATTTCAGGGGATCTTCAAAGACATACAGTTTCTGTAAATGCGCTTCAATCCCACTGATACATTATATTGAACAATCGAAACAGATCGGATCACTTTATATTTGTGGCTTTACGCCGATGGCCAAATGCACCTATCAAATTTCAATGGATATAAATGCTGACGATCCTCAAAGTTTCGTTGAACTCAATAGTCCGGGTTCAAGGCTGATAATTTCAGAAATAGGTAACAAGTCTGTCTTGAATAGCTATTACAAAACCCCTTCCGGTGAACTTAAATATGAATCCATATGCCTGGGAAATGTCGGTGAAAGACATGATTTCGAAATAATGTTTGATGGATACAATAAAACAAATACTATCGCCGTAAGTAATGACACACGAATAGTAACTCCATTTTATGATCTTGAGAGGCAGAAATTGCCTTATGTGGATTTTTCAAACGGGTACATCAAGTTCACGAGCTTTGTCATCAGAAAAGGAACGTACATTGATGTGAATATATATAATATAGACCAGTATGCGGACAGAAATTTCATAACAGCAATTGGAAATAATAGCATTCTTGCCTTTGGACTTGATGGGCCGCATCCGATGAATTCAACGGAACAGGGCATCAACTATCTTATAAGCAAAGGAGATAAAGGCACAATATGGTTCGATGTAGGACTTCTAAAGAAGTGTAATGAAACGGAACTTGAATACCTGCGGAGTCTCGTGAAAAATGACTCGTGGGATACGGGCATACACTATTCAAAAGAATTAACCAGCCTTCCCCTCGAAGAAGCATACAGAGTAATGGATGAAGAGTATTCATACGTCTATGAGACGATAGGGGAAAAGCCGACAAACTGGTGTTCTTTGAGAAATAGTGATAACATTACACATGCAATTTATGCATATGATAACCTGGGAATGGTCTGGAGAAACGGAAATTCAGGGGTCCATGCGGAACAAAGTGTCGGAAACCTTGACGACGACACCTGGATATGGTGGGAGGCAGCATCATCCGCCGGGATGGCATATCCTGTTTTTACCCACCAGACTGATAAAGATCCCTCTATAAAGTACTCTATAAGCTATTCCAAATTCCAGACATGGGCCGATAACTATGATTCAAACAATGTATCCATAGTGTCTTTTTACGAATATTATAAGGTAAATAGCAACACATATGATGCATTTTTTGATTCCATAGAGTACGGGGAAGATTATTTAACATTCAAGGCAAACACAAACGGTGCCAGTGCACTCATAAATGTAAATATAAATGCCGGCAACAATACGCAGGTCTACGACAATACCTTGGAGAAATTCCTGGGTTATAGAGTCGAAGGGGACGGATCAATCACATTCCAGGTTGAAAATAACCACACTTATAACATATATCCAGAGGGCACGAAACAGTGATCATTTCACTAAAAATGCCAATGGATGTTCATTTTTTAAACATATGCTGTGCTTTATCCGAAAACCATTTTTCCCTTTTTATTCTTTTATTGTAATTGTATATATGATGCAGTTGCATATCAAACACGGGAAGCCCATTATTTTCCTTCGACTATTGAACTAATCCATGGTTTTAAATGGGCGAGCCTTTTCGGGTACAACACATTTAGATTTTTATGATACCTTTATATATATTGACCTTTTCTAATTCGTGGGGTAAAAGTGCTCTCAGGGCAAAATGCCAAGTTTTCCAGTCGGAATTACTGAGACCTTGAAGGTTCAGATCTTTGCTGTGCAGAATGATTAATTCCCTGACTCCTATGCTGCGGGAGCATGGAGATCAATCCTGGCAGGCCATTACCCTCCTTAATGCTTGAACGTTTTAATGAAAAACGATAGCCCTGAGAGAATTTTTAGCCTTTACGGGGCAGGATTAAAGGAGCCATTCATTATAGTTAGTACGTAAGATCAGGATCATTTTGGATTTTTTTCTCTATGGGAACCGCGTTTCACTTTTTCTTTTTGGTTTATGGAACCGGCCCTTAATGATTTTAAACTGGCAGGAATATATCAGCTTATGAAATAATAACTAGCGTTTAGCTTATGAAATAATAACTAGCGTTTAGCTTATGAAATAATAACTAACGTTTATAGATAATTCCAAGATTATAACGAAGTGAAACAAATCATGTTCTGGAGCAAAAACAGTATTATAGAAAAAATCAGCAAGATTTCGAACACACTCGATGATGTTTCTGCAGATATTTTTTGCGGGATTAATACTGACAGCGAATATCTGCATAAGTTGAGTCTTTCGGAAGGGGGCTCTTCTAAAACTCCTTATAAATGTATGGGTCTTAATAAAGAGATTAACCTTGAACGAGAACTTGTATATCCGTTTATAGACAGTGCTTTATCTAACGAATACGCAATCTACCCCTCTACTTACTGTTTCATGCTGCCTTACGAGATTAAAGCCGGTGGTCTGAAAAATGGATGTCGACTCCTTGAACCTGAAGAATTGAAGACAGGGCATCCCCTGACATATGCCCGGATTGCGGAGTTTAAAAAGAATTTTAAGCACGATCCCACGCCTCTTTCTTCTGCAGATTACAGTGTTCAGGGATGTAAACTCCTGCAGTATATCAATACTCCGAAAATTATTGTTTCCGATCATTACAGTTTTCAGGCTTCTTTTGATGCAGATGGGAATCACATTTTCGAAAAAGGCTGTGGGGTTGTGCTTCAAGACCCTTCAAGGTATTTTTATGTCCTTGCCGCACTTAACAGTTCAATCTCAAGAGTCTTTTCTGAGATCTGCCAGAATGACAGTCTTTACAACGGGAACCTTACACCTGGAATTTTAAGAAATTTCCCTATTGCTTTTCCGGAAGATAAAAGCCTTGAAGTTCTTGTAAGCACTCTTTCCAGCTATTTAACCTATATTCATAGCCAGATCTACAGGACCGCCTCTCCTGAAATTTCCGAGGGCGAAGACTTCGAGCTTTTAAAGTTCTATGAAAGAATTGTGAATCTCCTGGTGCTGGATACTTATTTTACAAAAGATCTTGATCCCAGGTTTCTGGAAATTCTGGAGGAAAATATTGTGCCTCTCGGACAGTATTCAGATTGCGGAAAATCCGGGTTCTCAGGTTTTGATAATGCGGGATATTCTATGGGTAAGCTTCAGGCGATAAAACAGAATATTCTGGACACGCCAGATTTTGGAAAGTGCAGGTTCAATAGCGAATTTACCAATATCCTCGCAACTCTTAAAAATAACGGAGTCTGGTGAGCCAATAAACAGCAATTTTTCCGGAGATCTCCTTTAAGGATCTCCATCTTTTAGGGTCTGGAAATTCGTGATTCCCAATTTCCTGGAAGGCACATACTATTATATGAATAAAGTTCATTATGTATAGAAGTAAATTCATAGTATATCTAAAGAGTTAGAGCCTATTTAAAAGCAATAATCCCGAGGTAATGAAAGTAAGGAAACTCTGGAATACTTAAGAACCTTCGATGTTTGGGTGACCTCTTAAATAAGAACTATCTGAACAAAAAATTGCTTTCTTTTTACTGAGAGTAATTATATGTTTTTATCTCTCATTTTCTGGATGTATGCTGTGAATCCCGTATCAGAAGGTTATCCGCGCCTCGTGCTAGGCACATATATTTATATAGTTAGTCTTTATCTAATAATTAAAACGTCTGGTGTTTTTTTACTTCTATTTCCTGACTCTCCAAATTCACATAATAATAATTGATAAAAGGAAGGTCGTCTTATCAGCCTGCAAATTCACACCGCTGCATTTCCATTCATGGGAGCATTGATTTTTTCAGGGCTTATATCCACCTTACTTGCGATCAGAGCATACAAAGTCTTTAATTACCGCAGATTGCCTTTTGCAAAACATTTTATATTGGTTATGCTAGGCATGGCTCTCTGGTCAGTAAATTACGCTTTTGAAATAGGGTTTATGGACATTGAGTACAAGTATTTATTTGCCCGTCTCGAGTACCTTGGGATTGCCTTTACTCCTGTAGCGTGGTTTTTATTTGCTGCCGAATATTCTGGAATATCCAGGCAGTTTGCACGGAAGTATGAGAAAGTGCTTTATCTTATTTCCTGTATTACCGTTCTGCTGATGCTTACAAACAATATCCACGGACTGCACTTCGAGGCTTTTTATCTTGACTACTCCGAAGACTTTCCTCTCCTTATACTTAAGCATGGGCCATTTTTCTGGATTTTTTATCTCTATTCTTTTGTTTTACTCATGCTTGGAATCCTCTTCTTTTTCAAGCAGTTTGTCCGCTTTACAGCACCTTATGGTACCCAGGCAGGTATTGCACTTACTGCAGCCTGTGTTCCAATTCTTGGAAACATACTTCACCTGGCAGACATAGGGCCTTTTGAATTCCTTGACCCAACTCCATTTTCCTTTGCAATAACCGGTTTGATCCTCTTTTGGGGTACAATTCAGCATGAATTCCTTAATATTATTCCAGTTGCCAGAGAGAACGTTATAGAATCCATGAACGATGGGTATATTGTTGTGGATATTTCTAACTCAATTGTTGATATTAACAAGTCAGCACTTGAACTTGCAGGAAAGGCAAGAAAAGAGGTTATAGGAATAAACTTTGATCGTATTTTCGGAGAGGGAGTGGATATTTTAGGGTCTGCTCCTGAAGGAAATTTTTGTCGGGAAATCTCACTCAAAAGTGGCTCAGAAACAAAGTTTTTTACTATCAGTATCAGTCCTCTTATGACAAGAGATGATGCAGAGGGCAAGCTGGTAATGATCCACGATATAACGGAGATATATCGATACCAGGAAGCGTTGAAACAGGCAAATAAAAAGATTAACCTTATGAGTAATATTACCAGACATGATATTCTCAATCAGGTGAATGTGCTTTCAGGGTATTCCGAGCTAATTTCGGAAACGCTTCCTCCGGATGTAAGGGGAGATCCCAGGATCTCAAAATATCTTCGGAACCTTAACAAAGGGATCGAAACAATCCATAGCCAGATTATTTTCACGAAGGACTATCAGGAGCTCGGAGTCGTTTCTCCTACCTGGCAGGCCATATGCAGTATTGCAAAAGAGGCAGCATTTGCCTTTTCAGGTCAGGGGATAAAGTTTTCTATAGAGGATAAAGGTCTTGAAATCTATGCTGATCCCCTGCTTAAAAAAGCTTTTTACAATCTTTTTGACAATGCAAGAGCTCACGGGGAACATGTCAGCGAGATTAATGTAAGCTCCCATATAGCCGGGGAAAGCGTTGTAATCGAAGTAAAGGACAATGGCATAGGAGTCTCTCCTGTTATGAAAGAGCTTATTTTTGAAAAATCCGTTGGTAAAAATACCGGGCTTGGCCTTTTCCTCGTCAAAGGCATACTTTCCATTACAGGTATGGAAATTATTGAAACGGGAGTAGAAGGAGAAGGTGCTAAGTTTGAAATAAAGGTGCCTCCTGGAAACTGGAGAATAGTTCCTGCAGGGAGTAAAGCCAATTCCATTAAAGAGGAGAATTAAGTTTTATTCCAGGGTTAGGTGGTGGTTGCGAGTTTTTGAAAAATATATACACAGGGCACTCTCTACATTTTCCTTAAATAAAGTAGATGTACTTACCGTTTCTGAATCAATCAATGCCCAAATAAACTTAATTAATGCCCAAATAAGCCATAAATGCAGTTGACAGAACCAGAAGCAAAGTTGCAATTATCACGGCGATGAGCAGCTTACTTTCTTTTTTGTTCACTTTTTCATGTCTGGTCCCCACTTCATAGAAAGCCCCTAAGCTCACTCCAGCCCCGATTCCTATTGCGATGCCTATTGCTGTCCCTTCTATAATACTATCCAGCGCAGGTCCGAGAATAAAAGCTCCGTAAAGGCTTCCAAGAGCCGCACCTATAGAAAAGGCAAGAACCATCCACTGTTTCTTTTGCTTATTATTTTCCTATTTTCCCATTTTTCTCTCATCCGTCAATTTTACCTAACATCTGTGGAGGTTTTTAATTTATATGAATAAGCGTAAAACCTCTTAGTCTTTAGCTCAGGGGGATATAAGCTTCAACTTCAACCCTGATTCCATATGTAATATTCTGCGGCTTCTTTACTAACATTTCCGATAGTAGGAGCAAAATATCCCTCACTCCATAACGTATTTTCACCCCAATAATACTTTCCCAGAATTTCAAAATTCGATTCTTTTGAAATCTCAACCATAGTCTGTTTGAGTTCTTCGCTGATCGGTACAAGTATAGCTTTTCGATATTTGCAAACAAAGATGATATGATACATTAATAGAAATTTTCTATGAATCCCTGTCTCACACCTCATGTTTGCTCTCATATTTACTAAAAAATATATAAATTGTTAAAGCATATTGTCTTTGTATGATGAAAGCGTTCAAATTTAGGCTCTATCCTACAGATCTTCAAGCTGTTCAATTAAATCAGCATATAGGTAGCTGTAGGTTTGTCTACAATTGGGCGTTAGATCAAGAAATTCGCTCTCATAGATCAAAACCTGATTGGATTGTAACACCTGCGGAACGTGGGGAAGAGCCTGGGGACTTGCCCTCAATAGTGGGAGGAATGAACCAGGACGCCCGTTAAATCTCAACAACCATAAACCTCTGAATCATATCTGGTGAAATTATGAGTGAATTTACCCTGAATATGAGATTTAAAAAGGCGCTGAAAGGTGAGTCCATTGACATGGTTCCTGTATGCTCCGTTACCCAGACAGGTACTGTTGAACTTATGGAAATGACAGGAGCTTACTGGCCTCAGGCTAATTACGATGCCAGTAAAATGGCGGCACTTGCTCTGGGAGGATATGAGATTGCAGGGTTTGAGAACGTGCGATGTCCTTTCTGCACTACAGTGCTTGCCGAAACCCTGGGATGTACGGTAGATGAGGGCAGTGTTGACATACAGCCTTATGTAACTGATTTCCCCTGCAAGAAAAAGAGCGATGTTAAGAATATTTCAGTCCCCGACTCACTTCTTGAAAGCAGGCGAACATCGGTAGTGCTGGATGCAGTCGGGATCCTCAAAGAGCATGTGGGAGATGATGTCCCTGTTGTCGCAGGGGTTGTGGGACCTGCCGGACTTGCCTCCATGCTTGCAGGCATGAAAAACTATCTGATGTGGTTTGTCACAAACCCTGAGGTCGTTGAGGAACTGATGGGAACCCTGACAGAAGCCTGTATAGAGTACGCGAACGGTTTGCTGGAAAGAGGGGCAGATGCCGTGACCCTTATAGACTCTGAAGCCGGACCTGATATTATTGCACCTGAGATGTTTGAGGCTTCGGTTTTTCCACTCTACAGGAAATTCTGTAGAGAGGTTAATGGCTTAAAAATCCTTCATATGTGTGGGGACGCCACGGCCGTAATTAACTCTCTGGCAGATGCCGGATTTGAGGGGATCAGCATTGAAGAGAAGGTTAGTGTCAGTTTTGCAAAGAGGGTTGTGGGCAACCGGGTACGTTTGATAGGGAATGTTTCTCCTTCGGATACCCTGTTGATGAAAGGTCCTGATGAAGTTATGATCGAAGCCAGGGCATGTCTTGAAGACGGAATCGATATCCTTGCTCCGGGCTGCGGCCTTGCTCCCCATACCCCACTCGAGAACATAAAAGCCCTTTTCAGGGCAAGAAACGAGTACTGTTCACAGTAAATCCCCCGGAGGGGCTTGAGGAGGGACCTGAGGGCGGAATTCTCCTGAAAAGCGTCCGTGGACTCCTTCATCCACCTTTTAGGAACTCTTCTCCGAGTCCTTAAAACTTATAATCAACGCAGAACCCATAATTAAGGCGCAACCTGCAAGAGTTTTTGAAGTCAGGGTAATCCCGAGTACAGCTATATCAAAAAAGACTCCGCTGACAGGTTCTATCAGGGCAAGGAGGCTTCCGGTCTGGGCTTTAAGGTTAGCAAGCCCAAGAACCGTAAAGATCTCTCCGAAACCTATGGAGACTATCCCGAAAGCGGCAAGCACTGTCAGGTTGCTATAAAGGACGTCCCTGGAAACCTCAAATGCAGAAGGGCTCAGCAACAAAAGTGCTATCAACATAGGCCAGAAGACCATAGCAAGTTCGGGATACTCTTTTTTTAAAACTTTTACGTTCATGATCAGAGCCGCAAAGACAACTCCTGAAAGCAGTCCCGCTATTATGCCCAGTATATAGTTACCGGTAAGTGCTATCCCGGAAATCCCGCCATCAGGCCTGACTATAAGATATACTCCTGTAATTGCAACGAAAAGGGCAGCTATACTTTCTTTTCCTATTTTCTCATTCAGAAGAAAGGGAGAAGCCAGCATTACATAAATCGGAGCTGTATACTGGAGTAAAATTGCTATGGATACGCAGGTAATCTTCAGGCAGGTAAAATAAAGCAGCATGCACGTCAGTACGAGCATCCCCTGCAAGAGCAGGTTCCCTTTCTTTTTCTTTAACCTGAGTTCTGAGGTTTTTCCTCTTGCAACTATATATATAAAAAGGAACAGAATACCGAAAAACAATCTGTAAAAGATTACTGGAGAAATAGCCATATCATGGATGCGGGAAATAAAAAGCCCGTTCATGCCGTAAAATATGCAGCCAATAATAACTGCCATATGCGCTTTTTTGCTCTCCAGAAACATTCTGCATGATATTAAATATAGCACTTATATATTTATTGGGTACCTCTCTGTTTAAAGGACTATAACCAGAATAAAGGACTATAATCAGAA
>DUGS01000020.1:10040-14153 GCA_013331265.1 Methanosarcina sp. | reverse complement strand
AGAATAAAGGACTATAATCAGAATTCAGGTCGTCCGAGGGTGGCTAATTCATGAAATCTTCAGCAGAAAGCGGGCATAAAGCAGTCAGGGACAGAATCCCGGAAATTCTTCGGGATTCAGGCAAAAAATGTGCTGTCAAAGAATTTTCAGATCCTGATTTCCTTGTTGAGCTGGAGAATAAACTTGAAGAGGAACTGGCTGAGTACCTTGAGAGTAAAGAGGTTGAAGAACTTGCCGACCTCCTGGAAGTGATTTACAGGATTACAGAACTAAGGGGCTTTTCAAAAGAAGCACTTGAATCGTTAAGGTTGAAAAAGAGGCAGAAAAGGGGAGGTTTTGAAAAAAATCTGGTTCTTTTTAATCCATCTGATGAAAAAGACCTTTATTAATCATGTAGCTTACCCAAGTTCGAAACTGGTGACTCCATAGACCTTGTCAAGCTCTATATCAGGTTCTTTTCGGCTGTACATCCGGATAGTTTTGAACATCACATTCATGTGATATTTCTTTGCTATTCCCATTGCTTTCTCATTAGGCTCCGGGACATCAAGGTAAATGGTTCCTTCAGGAACTGAAGCTTTAAGCGCCCTGAATATTTTCTCTGCCGTATCCAGGTCGTCCGCAAAAAGAGGGCCTATTTTATAACCTACCCGACAATTCCTTATAACACCGTAACCTTTGAGATCTCCGGCTTTGAGGGCTGCAAATGAATATGAGTCAGGCTGAGTAACCCATTTCTTCAGAAAACCAGGTCTTGGGGCAGGAAACATTCTCCTGTCGTACTCAAGCAGTTTTTCAAAAGGGACTTTCGAGATTTTTACCAGTCCATCCGGAATTTCTCCTCCACCTCTGCCTTCATAACGCAGGTTGCTATAAGAGGACCTAAACTTCATAACTTTCTGGTATTTAATTTCGTTTTCCACAACGCCGTCAAGCCCGATATTTCTGTCTCCCATGTATTCCAGGCATTTTTCGGTCAGTTTCATTCCTATGCCTTTTTTCTGGAATTCGGGTTTGACCACATAGAGTCCTAGAAAACCAAATTCATTATCATATGCAACAGCAGAAGCACAACCTACTGGCTTTCCTTCAAGTTCTGCAATAAAAAAGCCTTCAGGGTCAGCTTCGTAAAAAAGTTCTCCATCATGGATGCCGGGATTCCAGCCTTCGGCAGCTGCCATCTCAATTGCAAATTCGGCTTCTTCCCGGCTCATTCTTCGGATTTTCAGGCCTTTTAGATCTTTTATTTCTTCCGAGTCATTATCCATAATAGTTATTATTGTCACTTTCTATTTATTTCTTAAGTATACATTTCCTGATCTGTTTTTTGCCTGAAGGTAGGTCATAGAGTTAAATTTTTCTTCTCCCGTTTTTCCTTGAAGTTATTCTGAAATAAGCCGCTATTACCGCAGCTGATACGGGGTATATACCAAGAGTCGATTCTTTTGCCACGTCTTTAGCTTCATCTCCTATCTCTTCTTTGGCAGCTGCTCCAGTTCCGGAAGTGTCTTCCGTAAACATAAAAATGTCCATTGTGCCTTTGCGCTTGTCCTGCCAGACTATCCTGCTGCCGTCAATTGAGGGGTTGCTTTCATATTCAGATGCTGTGGAAACGGTCTTTTCCTGCCCTGTAGCTATGTCATATATATAGATATTTGTTCCCTTAGCCCTCCCGTCAGCCCAGACTATTCTTCCATTTGAGATAGCAGGGGTTTTCTGCGGTTCCGGGTCAATGCAAACAGGCGTTACTTTCCCGCTGGAGATCTGGTACATATAAATATCGAGATTTCCTGCACGCCTGTCTTCCCATACAATATAGTCACCTTCTATAACGGGATTTGTCTGTGCTGCAGAGTCCGTAACTACAGGTTTTTCTTTTCCTGTACTGATGTCGTACATGTAAATATCTTCATTCCCGTTGCGCGTATCCTTCCAGACTATAATATTCCCCCAGATTGCAGGCTGGCTCTGATCAGCTTTATCTGTTGTTATCTGGGTTTCCTTGTTGGAAGTCAGATCAAACATGTAAATATCCGTATTCTGGTTCCTGCGGTCTGTCCAGACAATTATGTCTCCTGAGATTGCGGGCTCTTTCTGCTCTGTTTTATCCGAAGTGATCTGGGTTTCTTTTTTGGAGGCAATATCGTACATGTAGATATCATAATTGCCTCTCCTGTTGTCCGTTACAACCACGCGGCTGCCTGATATAGCGGGATCTACCTCATCTTTTGAGTTCTCAAACAGGGCAGTCTCAGTCCTTCCTACGGACATATCATACAGGTAAATGTCCCAGTTTCCATCCCGTTCATCCTGCCATACAATATAGTCCCCTGAAATTACAGGGGCAACCTGGTTGCTAAAAGCCGAGTTAATCTCCTGCTCAGTTCCTTTCAAAGCCTCGATGGCCGCCGAACCTGCACATGCGCCCAGTACAACAAATAGAACGACTGTAATAAATGTAATTGAAAAAATGTTATGCTTCAAAGTTACACTTCCAATATTCCCTCTCGAGTTTTAGTACGGGTTATTTGATATAATGTGCTTTCAACTTAGGACTAAGTTTTGGGTTAAACCTGGTTTTTTACTTAAGACATTTCCAGCGCAGAATTGTTCAATAGCTGGAAAGTTTCTTGAGAGTCCCCTGATAATATATGTCTTCCATACTTTTTATCGATTTCCTGAATTTCAGTGTTTTTCTTTTTTAAGGAATATTCCACGGAGCTTAATCCCTGAATAAATCTGACTAGTCTGATTAAGCCTTTTTAAGTTCAATTTTATTTCTTGTAAGTTTTGCCAGTTTTTCACGAAACTCTTCTTCAAAATCCTTTTTTATGAGAAAACCAAGTTCGATAGTATCTGTGTAGTTTTCTTGCTCGATTCTTCCGTATTCCTCTACAAGCTTCCTTATCTTCTGGAGCTCCGGATATCCGATGTGTGCCGTGAACCTTACCTCTTCAAAGACCTCGACAATACCTGCGTCTTCAATTGCTGAAACTGCTGTTTCTCGGTAAGCCCTGGAAAGCCCCCCAAAGCCCAGCTTTGTTCCCCCAAAGTATCGGGTCACGACAACAGCTATATTATCGAGTCCTTTTGATTCGATAACCTTAAAAACAGGTTTTCCGGAACTGCCCGCAGGCTCTCCATCATCATCGTATTTGAGGGCAAAGGAATTCCCTTCTTTTACAATATAAGCTGAAACATTATGATTTGCGTCTTCGTGCAGCCTTTTTATTTCATTTATGAAAGCTTTTGCTTCATTTTCGTTTTTTACGTGCCTCGCATACCCGATAAATATAGAGTTTTTGAATTCTTTTTGAGATTTTCCCAAGCTTCTCAGGGTTTTGTAGTTATTCAGAATCTTGTCCTCAATAATTCTTGTTTATCCTCAATAATTCTTGTTTAATTATTTTTATACTTAAGGCTTTAAAGTATTATAGTCGCGCGACAGGAATACATCATGAAATATTTACTTAATTTTTTGCTGCTCTCCTTCTCACCCCTTTTCAAATTCTGCTTTTATCTTTTCTTACTTGAACATGTAAGAACACATTTTTCTTCAAATTTCAAAAATAAACACTTATAATTCAAATATTTCGACATATTCGTCTATAAAGGGCTATTTTTTGGAGCGATCAAGACCTCGTCGTTCTCTTATTTTTTTACCAAATCGAAAGGTTTTAATCTTATTGACTGGTCATGCATAAATATCTCATATGAAAGTCTTATGAATTTGTATGAGATGGGTGTAAAAAAGGAAGAGAACTTTTAGAGGTAAAATTAATGAAAAAAATGTTAAAGATCATGGCCATGCTCCTTGTCATTGCTACTGTCGTCTTTGCAGCCGGCTGTGCTGAAAAGACAGATGAAGGAGCTACTGAAGAAGCTGTAGACGAAACCCCCGTAGCTGAAGATGGCGCCGAACCTGTCGAAGAAGCAGTTGAAGAAGAACCTGCTGAAGAAGTAGTTGATGACAACGCAACCGATGACTTAGTTGCTGACAACTTAACCGTTGACGACAACGCAACTGTTGACGACAACGCAACTGTTGACGAAGACGCTGACAACACAACTGTTGTCGACGTTGAAGAAGACGAAGAAGCCGCTGACGAAGAA
>DUGS01000020.1:4348-9869 GCA_013331265.1 Methanosarcina sp. | reverse complement strand
GAAGAAGCCGCTGACGAAGAAGCTGCTGACGAAAACGTCACCAATGAAACTGCATAAGCAGTTTGTTCTAATTAATAATTCGCGTAGCCTTTTCAGGCTACATATTTCTATTTTTGATGTTTACTATAATCGGTTTATAGTTTCTGTAAAACCTGTAATATTGTATTTTTATAACTTTCCTTGGCAGAATGCTTCCCGTTTTTCTGTCTTAATTATCGAGCAACAAAGTCATCGGATAATAATTTCAAATTTAGAGAATTATTGAATCTCCAAAGCTTTCAAAGAACGCAGTTTTTACATAAATTTTTTATTAATACAGATCTTCGGAACAAAGCCTCAATGACATCAGTACTTTTTCTTATTCGGCTCAAGGATATCATTCCCATTTTCCTTTGATCTACTTAGAATACATACCTGGTCTTTTTTTACCTGACTTAGTTATACCTGAGTTCTACTCTACGTGGGGCACAGAGTCATTCAGCCTACTCAAAAAAATAAATGAAAATACATATTGAATTTATTCTATATGCAGGTCCCGTGAAAGATACAAAAGAGATCTCATTTTTTTGGAAGGCGCTGCACTCTGCAGTTATCAAACACTATTTTATGGATGTCTCCTTTTTTCATGATCATTCTATTTGAATTGTGTGACAGAGAAAATCAAGTCCGCCTGATAGGTTTTCTGGCTTCTCTATCCAGGTTCAATCTACACTTTGTAAGTTTCCATATTATTCTATATAGAAAATATTTTTAAATCCAAAACTATTAATCTTTTGTCTGACTATTTATAAAAGTTTAATTATTTTACATATTCAATATTAAGGAAGAGTATTCAGAGGTACTTATATGAAAAAAATGTTAAGGATAATGTCACTGCTTTTTGTCATCGCTGCTGTCATCTTTGCAGCCGGCTGTGCCGAGAAGGGCGGAGAGGGAGCAGCAGAAGGAGCTGCCGAAGAAAACGCTCCCGTTGGAGAGACATCCAATACTGGAGGGAATGCTTCCACAGAAGAAATGCCCACATATATTGTAGGCACTGAAGCCCAGTTCCCACCCTTTGAAATTGTAGATTCCAAGGGAAATGTTATCGGCTTTGACGTAGATCTCATGAATGCCATTGCTGAAGACCAGGGTTTTAAGGTCCAGTATCTTGACCAGGACTTTGCCGGCCTGATCCCGGCCCTTCAGACCGGAAACATTGACATTATTGCCTCAGGTATGACAATTTCCGACGAGCGTGAAGAACAGGTTGACTTCAGTGAACCCTATATCACCGCAGGCCTGGCTCTTGCTGTACCCGTTGACAATGAAGAGATCAAGAGTATTGATGACCTGAAAGGCAAAACTGTATCCGTCCAGACCGGTTCTACAGGTTTTATAAAAGCAGAAGAACTTAAGAAAGCCGGAGTCATTGCTGAGATTAAGGACTTCCCTCACGTCAATGAAGCCATAGAGGAAGTCAAGATCGGCGGTGCTGATGCGATGATCAATGACCTGCCAGTCACAGAAGCCTTCATTGCAGCCCAGCCAGGCGTGATCAAGATTGTGGGCGAACCCCTTAACAGTGAGTCCTATGGGTTTGCCGTACGCACAGGCAACACCGAGCTCCTTCAGAAGATCAATACCGGCCTTGAGAACGTCAAATCAAGCGGCAAGTATGATGAGCTTCTGACAAACCTGCCCAAATATATGGAAGAATAAACTTAACTGAATTTACCTCGAGAGCTGCATTATTTTGCTGCTCTCAGTCTCTTTTCTTTTTGTTTTTTATTTTTTTTATCTGGATTCATCATAATTATATTAAGCCCTGATTTCTCATTTTTCCTAATTAGCGGGTATATCAGAACCAAAATATATTTACTGATATGATAATTTCAAATGATTGAGTTTATATAATGGAACACACTTTTCCATAATGTATTTCTGTAAAACGCGTATTTTCACGAAGCTTCTTTAAATGCCTCTATTTGAAAAACGCTGCTGAAGATCTATTGCAGAGATATTTCCTGAAAAAGAACTTTACGTTATGCGCATCTTGATGGATTTTTTCCATATAATGTACACATGACTATCAAAACATCTTAACAAAGTGTTCTTAATTCGTCCAAATAACATTTCATATATAATAAAACTGAGGTTAGAGATTGTCTCTTTTTGTGTCCTACATTGATCACGCTATTAATGTATTCCCGAGTTTGTTGCAGGGAGCGGTAATTACCGTAGAGGTCACCACCTTTGCTATATTTTTCGGGCTAATCCTGGGGACAATTGCAGCTTTCGGAAAGCTCTCTAAAAGGGCTGTCTTCAGAATTCCCAGCATAATGTATGTTGATTTCATAAGGGGCACCCCTCTTTTTGTTCAGATCCTGCTTTTTTACTACGGGATCCCTGGCCTTATTATTGGGATCACGGGAGAGCCGTTCAGGGTCGATCCTATTCTTGCGGGCATTGCTGTATGCAGTATTAACAGCGGAGCTTACAATGCAGAGATCGTACGTGCAGGCATCAAATCCGTTGACAGGGGCCAGATGGAAGCAGCCCGTTCCCTGGGTATGACCGAAGGACAGGCTATGAAAGAAGTCATTATGCCACAGGCTGTAAAGCTGATTATTCCTCCCCTTGGAAACGAATTTATCGCACTCCTGAAAGATTCATCCCTGCTTGCAGTTATCAGCGTACACGAACTTTCAAAGAACGGGATGCTATACGTCTCAAAGACCTTTGCAGCTTTTCCTACATATATCTCGGTTGCCCTTGTATACTTTGCATTGACCATGGGCATTTCGCGTGTACTTGGTTATATTGAGAGGAGGCTTGGTGTTAGTGATAGAAGTGAATAACCTCCACAAAAGTTTCGGAAGCTTGAAAGTCCTTAAAGGAATCACCGAAAAAATTGAAGAAAGTGAAGTTGTCTGCGTTATAGGTCCATCAGGTTCCGGAAAAAGTACTTTCCTCCGCTGTCTGAACCTTCTTGAAACCCCAACATCAGGAGAAATCTGGATAGACGGGGAAAAGATCACAGGTCCCGGCGCGAATATCAATAAGATCCGCGAAGAAGTCGGTATGGTCTTCCAGCGCTTCAACCTTTTTCCTCACATGACAGTCCTTAAAAACGTTGCTCTAGCCCCACTGAAGGTACGTGGGCTTTCTGAAAAGGAGGCTTATGACCGGGCTTATAACCTCCTTAAAAAGGTAGGGCTTGAAGACAAAGCCAATGTATATCCCAGTTCCCTCTCCGGAGGCCAGCAGCAAAGGGTTGCAATAGCAAGAGCCCTTGCCATGCGCCCGAAAGTTATGCTCTTTGATGAGCCCACCTCAGCACTTGACCCCGAGATGGTAGGAGAAGTCTTAAACGTCATGAAAGACCTGGCAAAAGAAGGTATGACAATGATTGTCGTGACCCACGAAATGGGTTTTGCCAGAGAAGTCGGGGACCGCGTACTCTTTATGGATGACGGTATTATCGTCGAAAAAGGCACGCCTCAGGAGATTTTCTTCAATGCTCAGAATGAGAGGACAAAGTCGTTTTTGAGTAAGATTCTGTAAAATCGCTGGTTATCATATTGAAGGATTTCCCCTTTCCTCATAATTTTTATGGAATGGCTTCCCTTAATCTCACAATTGTTATTGAGGCGAAAAAATGACAGAAACTCTTAAATCTTACCTCGACCTCACTCGCGCTCACTTTCTGCCTGCCTGGCCCCTTGTTTTTTGTTCGGGGCTTGTACTTGCTTTTGCAAATTACGGCGGCTTTTCCTGGGCGCTAATCATCAAAGCTGCACTGATAGGCCTGTTTGGGTTCGAAGCCGGCTTCGTGCTCAATGATTATGTGGACAGGGATAGGGATAAGCTTGATGTGGAAAATGCCATGACAAGATATTGGAGACCTTTTAAAGAGAGACCTATCCCTTCAGGCAAGATCTCTTCAAAAAACGCCTTCTGGATTTTCCTCCTGCTTGCAGGCATTACTTCTGCCCTGATATTCACGCTCCCATATCCAAATTCTCTTTATGTTTTTGCAATAATGCTGTATTCTTACGGCATTGAGGCTTTTTATCAGATTAAAAAAAGAGACCAGAAGTTCCCTATCGCCCAGCTTCTAGGAAGGACGGATTTTACCCTTTTTCCGGCAGCAGGCTATCTCTGTTATGGGCAGCCTGATATGACAATGCTGCTCTATATGGTTTTTTTCTACCCCTGGACAATGGCGCACCTGGGGTTGAATGACTTTATAGACCTTAAAAATGATCAGGCAAGAGGCATGAACTCTATAGCTGTCCTTTACGGCGCAAAGGGGTCCATGTACTGGGTTACAGGTTTTACGCTCCTGCATTTCTTTGCAGCTATCTTCTTCCTCAAGGAGCTTGGAACTATTGCCCTCTATGGCTTTTTCGCAGGTTTTGTACTTCTTGCAGGCTCAAACCTTTATCTCTGGAAAGAAAAAAGCCCGTCTGCGGGTTTGAAGATACTGCCCATTTACCACGGAACCCTTGTAATCTATGCAGTGTCGATTATTATTGAATTTTTCTTCTAACCGCAATTTTTATTTTTTCGGAGTTCAGATTTGATCTGCTGCTTTCTCAAGTGAGTTTTTTTGCGAGGAATATCGCACTCTCCCCGTCTTTACTCAGAAAAGCCCTCAGGATCTCAAACCCGCTAATATCCAGAAGAGCAGTGATCTGATCATATGTATACTTATAAGTAAAGCCCATGCGGATGATATCTCCTTCCCTGAAACTCACGGTTTCGGAGCCTATTTTGATCTCGGTATCCTTCAGGATATTCAGGCTTTTTCTTGTCCTGCACAGAGGTCCTATTTTTGAGTCCACATATGAGAGCAATAATTCAAAATCGAAATCTTCGGGGTCCATTCCGTACTGGAGCAGGGGATACATATTGAAGAGGGCATTTTCTCTTGATGCATATGTGCCAAGGACAGATTTTTTTGAATCATACGCTTCCTTCCCTGGCTCAGGGAGAAGACTTGCATCAAAGAAAAATAGGTCTCCCTGTTCAAGATTTTCGTAGACAAGATGTAGAAAGAATTCAGACTCATAATTACAGAATGTATTTCCCAGAACGCAGAACAGGACCGGAAGACGCCAGTGTTTTTTTAGTAGCGGCATGTCTTCGATAAAGCCTACTATGCCTTTCTTTTCCACAGGCAAATCTCTCACCTTTTCAAGGGCGAGGTCTACAAACTGGGTGTTTATATCAACAGGGTAATAGCGTATAGGTACTTTTCCGGAAGCAGTTTTCTCAGCCAGGTTTTTCTTTATCAGCTCTTCGAGAAGAATTCTCTCCTTCTCTCCACTCCCCACTCCAATGCTTACAATGCTCATACATGCAGGAATGAACCTGATTATTGATGCAATGTTTTCTTCAAGCAGGTCTTTGAGTCTCCTGGCCACGGGGAATGCTTCGCTTCTATCCAGTCTCAGCCAGTTCTTTGCTCCTCCAGTACCCGTATACAGGAGATAATCGGGCAATTCATGGCTCCTCAGGCTTTCACAAAGCCTTT
>DUGS01000020.1:1915-4121 GCA_013331265.1 Methanosarcina sp. | reverse complement strand
GAAGCAATGATCTTTTCTTCTTTCTCCGAAGCTTGTTCCTATTTCACCTTTCCTGTACTCTCCAGCTTCCCACCTTCCCCTGAATTATACATAAAAGCACTTTTGCCCTCAATGAGATTTCCTGAACTCTTTTTCTGGGTTTTAGACATTTTTCTGGTTTATAATGTTGTGTTTTTGTGACTCATATCATCTTTTTATTACTGTAGTGCATAATCTCATATTCTTTTATTACTTTAGGCTATTATGAATTATGAGTTTTTCCCTGGCTTAACTCTCATTTTCGTCAGAAGGAAAACTTACCACAGGGAACGGAATTTACAGAGTACAACTCTCTTCTTTTATATGATATGTAAGTGTATTCATGACCTCTTCACTCCTATAGTAATAGAAGGTCTCGAAAGAAGAATTTCGCGAAACTACAGTCTTTTAAATTAAATAATGTTATCCAGGGCTATGGATTTGAAGACGAGGTAAAACAATATCATGCGAGGCGGTAATCTAAAAACATGTTAATGAGAAAATTTATATCCGTTGAGCACTTATCTATAATTTCCTGTCTAATGAATTAATAAGAGTATTAATTTTAAATTGATTCAAATAAATCATAACTATTCTGAGAAATTATGGAAGTAATTGATTGTACAGGAAATGAAGCAATATCTTGCTCCAGGGAGCCTGAAGGTACCCGGTATTCACAGGCAGTTTATGTAACAAAGGTTGCGATTGTTTCAAACGTCTTGCTTACAGCCTTTAAGTTTTTTGCAGGCATAATTGGTAACAGTTCAGCAATGGTTGCAGATGCCGTCCATTCCTTGTCAGATTTCATGACCGATATCGCAGTAATAGCAGGTTTAAAAGTTGCCAAAAAGCCCGGAGACAGCACTCATAATTACGGGCACGGGAAAATTGAAACCCTATCTGCTGCATTCATAGGACTGGTGCTCGTTGCAGTAGGTTTCGGAATATTCTGGAGTGGACTTCAGAAGGTTATTGCTTTTTCCCAGGGGGAAGTGTTGCCAGTTCCCAGTAGAATTGCTCTTGTTGCAGCAGTCCTTTCAATTGTGATAAAAGAGTGGCTGTACCGTTATACAATGGTATACGCTCGGAAACTCAGGAGTGATGCTCTTACTGCAAACGCCTGGCACCACCGTTCTGACGCTTTCTCTTCCATTGGGACAATGATAGGGATCGGGAGCGCAATCCTCCTTGGAGGCAAATGGGTGGTACTCGATCCCATAGCTGCCGTCATACTGAGTTTCTTTATTTTCAAGGTGGCATTTGATATCTCATATAAAAATCTGAACGAATTGCTGGAAGCGTCACTGGATTCGGCAACCTATAGAAATATTGAGGAGATCCTTATATCCACAGAAGGCGTGCTCGGTTTCCATGAATTAAAGACCCGGAAAATAGGAAATGCAATGGCTGCAGATGTTCACATTGAGGTAGACAGAAACCTGAACATTGTAGATGCGCATGAAATCTCAACACATGTTGAAGACAGGTTAAAGGAAGTCTGCGGCAATAACGGTTATTTCTCAATTCACGTCGAACCCTGTTCTGACCCTAAAACGGGATACAAAAGAAAAAAATAAAAAACAGGAATTCTCCTGAAACAGGATGTTCCTTTAAATTATAAGTCACCTTTAATCTTCTTTTTTTCTTTTTAAAAGTACCTGCACACTGAAATGACAGTGTCAGCTGGAGTCAGGGAAGATTCGACATTCCTAACATCAATTGCTCCTGAAATGCCCCTGTCACTGTCTGCTACTGTTAAGGTAGATACATGTAAGGTAGATACAGGTCTGCGCACAGCAGATGAAATCGCTTGAAGAAAACCACGAGCTCTTTGCCAAACTGAACACAGTATCCTCTGGTTATAAGCACCCCTGCCTTCAAAGAAATCCTGGGCAAGGAAACCTGGAGTTACTCGTATCAAATTTCTCTCGGATTAAGCATTTTTCATCTATATGCAATATTCAAAAGTGTAAGATGGTTCTTGCTGGCCGCAAGCAAATACTCAGGAGGATAAGCTATAAAGGACCCATTGTCTCAAAAAGAAACCGGTTTCTTTTAGAATGCTTTAACTTGGCATGAAAGTACGTGATAAACAAATAATCATGTAATCACGTACTTTCATGCCAATTAAAAGAAAAGAAGATCTTCCCTTATTCAAGCAGGTCAATAATAAGTTCCAAAAGCTTTA
>DUGS01000020.1:0-1694 GCA_013331265.1 Methanosarcina sp. | reverse complement strand
TCCACAACTACTGTTTTACTTGTAATTGCAAATGTAGAATACCTGGATACTTCAGCTTTGAAATATATGTACTTTGAATCTTCACTTGTTATGGTTATTGGTACTTCTATCCATTTACCATTATCATACATATTCAGGACAATGGCTGATTTATCAAGACCATTTGCTGTAAGCCAGGATTTTTCTACTTTGAAATCTACAGCTGCATTTTCCATATTATTTGCAACATCTTTGTTGTCGATCCAGATGTTGAATGACTGGTAGATATTGCCTGCTGGTTTCACCTTTAAACATTTATCATCTTTTAGGTCCTCAACAACAATTTTGGCTGTGCCAGAGCTTTTTGTTGGTGTAAAGTAGATGTTGTTTACAACTGAATTATCATTGACGACTTTATAATTCACATTTTTACTCTTATCTATAGTTACAGTAGTTGTTTCGTCTATCTTTGTAGTTGAATAATCCTTAATTACTGTAGAATTGTTGTTTGCTATGGTGATATCGTCATCGCTGTATTTAGAGGTATTATTAGTATAAGTATATGTTTCGTCATCATCCGATGAAATGTTATAATCATTGTCTGAAGATGTATTAATTATGACATATGGGGGACCATCTGGGCTACTTCCCGGATAGACCTGTCTGTCTTCATCAGTAAGTGTAGAATCATCATGAACACCGGGTCGAAAAACCGTAGAATCATCAGATTCAATATATGTATCCGCATCAGTTGATTCATCATTGGTATAATAGTCATCTGAATCATCACTTGTAGAGTCATCACTAGCAGAATCATCATTAGTTGAATCATAACTAACTGAATTATCCTCAGGTGTATCGTCATCTGAATCATCAGTGGAATCATCAACAGAACTATCTCCAGATGAATCACTGTTTGAATCATCAACTGAATTGTCACTAACTGAACTATCTCCAGATGAGTCGCTTGCAGAATCACTTGTAGAGCTATCACTAGCTGAATTATCGTTAGATGAATCGCTAGATGAACTATCACCAGCAGAATTATCACCAGTTGAATCTTCTGCTGCTGCAATACCTACTCCAAAGCCTGCCATCAATATAAAGAAGACAGACAAAATTGCAAATAATTGTTTTTTCATAGAAATGCCTCTAAGAAATACTTCCTGTGAGTATTTTTTTTATGACTTCGTCTCAAATAATTTCAAAGGAAGGAAGCTTAGGTTTCCTTATGATTTATTGATCCAAGTTTGGAATCAATTGAGAAGTCATTGACTAATGTTGAAATTTTTGATTAAAAATAAATCCCTTTTATTAAAATGTGCACTATTATATAGTATTTTCGAATAATTGTTATTCTATCATTGGACTTATATTTTTAATCAAGAGCTTGAATATACACATGATCGTTAAGTCTTGTGGTTTGCAATTCTTGGATTTCATTGTATCAAGTACTCTTGATTTAAATCAAATTTACTTGTGTACTCTGATGTGCAGTATCTGGTTTCAGTATCTGGTCATATGGCAGCGTGACTAATTTTCTGTAAAATAACAAATCTCAGAAAGTTTATGGGACAAAAATGCAGCTTCAGAAGAACTTACTTTCATACCGTAAGGAAAAATTTAACTTAGAATTTACAGAACTTTCGGCACACTGTCAGAAGTAGGCTTCGAACCAGAAAAATAAAGAGCCGCCGGAGGGATTTGAACCCTCG
>DUGS01000100.1:15309-26470 GCA_013331265.1 Methanosarcina sp. | reverse complement strand
ATGGCTTCATTACCCATTAACAGTTTTTTTTCAGTCAACTAAGCTCATCTCGGATATTGGGAAGTATTTAATGAAGTGGATAATTTTGACAGGCCTCAAAGGAAATAAAATGAGGCTGAAAACGAACCTGAATTCTCAAATAATCTGGTAAAATTATTTTTGAGAATTCGTGAAAATATTTTAAGGAATTTTACCGCTGCTCCCGCTACGGAAACTTGATGTCCATCTATGTACAATGCTGTGGAAAGAAGTACGTAGAATTCTAATATAAATGTTTTGTTTTATGAGTTAGGAATAAGAATTTGTTATGGGTTGCAGGTTGCCTGAAAGCCATGATTGTTCAGCAATAATAGAACAAAACTGGAAAATCCTTGCCGTGAATTTGAAAGTTTGCAAAACAATAAAAAACATGAGGAAGAGTATTTTTCGGGTATATCTTGTTTCTTTTCTAGACTCTTACTGTTTGCTGTTGTTTCGATATTGTTTTTATTATTCTTACGTTTAGTTTTTTGTTTTCTCGATTATCTCTTTTTTATCTTATTTTGAGAAAGACCGCTCTCCTGCGTCAAGCGTGGCAAGAAAGGTTCAGTAAAGCGAATAAGGTTGTAAGGATCAGAAAAATATCTTTTATCCTTGAAAAGAGCTTTCAAATTCACATGATATCGAAAAACTCCGCCAGCTTGTCTGGCGGCTTTTCACAAAACAGGAACGAAGAGTGAGACTAAAGAAGAAATTTGAAAAAATTAATTATTATGTAGTTTTTCTTCTCTAACCCCTTTATATTTTCCTTTCTTTGCGCCAATGAACTGACCTGTTGTTGTATCTCTTTTCACATACTGGTCAGTCACTGGATTATATGTCTGCGTTCTATCACGGACAGCCCCGTCTCTTTTGCCATCGCCTCTATTTTTAGCCATACAAATTCCCCCAGTAATTAGATAATAACATCACTTTGAACAAAATTAAGATTCAATAGATAAATTTCTATGAAATGATTATTTTGATTGTTCGCGGATGATTATGTTTCCTCATTGTTCATCAGTTAGTTACCAAACTCCTTTATTTCCTCAAAATCAATATTATTAGACATTATTTGGTAAACGAAATTGTCATAAATATACTTTAATCTGTCCTTGCGATCTTGAAATCCCATTCTCTCGTAGAGAAGTTTTGTGTTTTCAATTTGCAATTTGTCTATTGCTTGGAGTTGTTCATTCGTCAAGTTATCTAAGATGTCTGCATTTTCTGGAAGCCCATGAGATTTTCTGAAACCTTTTGCGTCAAATCCAAGCACTATTCTATAAATCATGTTTACTTCATTGGAATATCTATAATGTTTTGTAGAGTCACTTACTTTGTCTATAGCTTTTGTCATTTGTTTATATGAAATCTTTACACTTTCCCGACTATTTTTATATTCAATCTTGTCATTGGACTCATCTTTCAAAGTCATTTTAACCCTCCAACTTTTCTTCAATACTTAAAAAGTTTCATCTGTATATATAGATTAGCCAATTTATTGTCTGCCTTTATATAATAGATAGGGAGTTTACATATGCATCTAAATGATAGTCAGTATTATTTCATTTTAGATACGAGTATGAACTTGTTGTCAAAAAAACAGTTAACAATAGAAAAAGCAAAGGAAATAGAGGCAATTACAAACTCGCTGGTAAAAGAAATCGATGTACTGAAAAAGAAAGTAGATGCGCTTAAGGAATCCTTAAAAGAAGACGAACATTTGATAAGATAAGAATACACATGAAACTCTTCGAATAACAGGTACAGGCAGCTTACACTTATTAAAAACAAAATTACAGGACTAACGAACTTAATAACCGTGCTGGAAGGAGAGCTCTAATATTCGAAATATTTACAGAGCACTATAAAAACTCAAACCATATTAAGCCAGAAATATTGGAAACAAACACATTAAGAAAAATATACCAATTGCCGCAAAAATACTTAATAAGTGAATGCCGGATAGAAGGCGGTCATTAATTAAAAAACTAACAATCAAAATGCAGCCATTACTCAGAAGCGGTTGGTAGGGGCCGAGTCCCTATCTCGGGGTCCCTACCTGCGATCCAACCCTAAATTGAGAGGAAACCCTATTACTCTCAATCTACATCTGTTTTATAATCATGTAGACATATATATCATAACCGATTAAAAAAATCTGCGATGAGATATTTTTTTAATTTTATTGAAAATTTATCCATGATAAAAATTTTCAATAACAACAAAATAGAGTGAAAATCTCCGGTAGTAGGTGTGATATATTGAAAAACATATACATAAGACACTCTCTACATTTTCCATTAAATGAGGTGGATGTATTTAATTTTTCTGACTTGATCAATAACTAACCTACACGACCGAAAATAGAGATCTCTACTTGTATTTTTTAATATGCGTAAGTAGTTCTTACTTTAGCCTTTTCTTAAAAACCACATCTTCGATAAAGTGAAA
Organism: Methanosarcina sp.; assembly: GCA_013331265.1. Lineage (GTDB taxonomy): Archaea > Halobacteriota > Methanosarcinia > Methanosarcinales > Methanosarcinaceae > Methanosarcina > Methanosarcina sp10923u. The sequence goes on along the minus strand of DUGS01000100.1, from coordinate 23,998 downwards.
TAGAGAACAAACCATCAGAACAGTGGACAATTACCAGATTATGGAGGAACCAGGTTAACATGCAATTTAACTCCTGCAGGAGGTTCTGCAAGAGCTGCATACACAGAAAAGTTAGTGATCCTGGCTGAGATCCTGTTTTCGCTTGGAGTACTGTTAACGAGAGTCCATGTAGAAGCGTCCTCATCATAGCTATATATGGATGGGAAATTTCCTCTTATCGAGCTGTCGAGGCCCATACTGAACCTGACATAAGGATTGATTTCTGCACCTTCAGGCTCAAGTCCATAATAATATTTCCCCATAAGATATAGAGTTCCTGGCAGGGGAGGCTGGTCTGCTTTTGTTATAGTTATTGCTTTTAGAGGTTCTTTCTTACTATCAAGCAGCCTTGAGCCCTCAGGAATAAATATAGAAGCATCGAGGGCATCATTTTTCACCCAGATATCCATCAGAGCGTATCCATTGCCATCTATATAAGCTGTGAGATCAGCTCCTGATTTAAGGGTTACTTCTGTCAGGGATTCATTGCTGTACGGGCTGTATGAAATATTCTTATATATGGTGATTATATTTTCAGAATCTGAACTTTTGGTGTATGGCTGTCCACATAAATTTGAATATGCATGGGCCTGAGGAACACGGTGGGCTCCAAGCTGCCCGGATTTAATACAATAAGAGAAGGTCTTTTTCTCTTCCGGAGCCAGCACAAACTCCCAGCTTAAACAGGATGAGCTGTTCGAATTCAGGCCTTCACTCTCAGAAGAAGTATTATTAACTGCCTCAGAAGAAGTATTATTAACTGCTGAAAATGTTGCAGGCAGCAAATCTAAAAGCCGGACATTCACTTCTCTGTCCTGGGTATTTTTCACAGAGAGTGTAACATAAACAGGACTTCCTGAAAAACCTTCTGATCCTGCATTTTTATAGATTGTTAGAGGTTCGTCGACATCAATTTCTACAGTTTTGGAAAAGGAGTGTTCACCAGAAAGATCTTCCCAGTTTACGTTTACTTTAACGAAATAAGTTTCTTTTATCTTTTCAGGAAACCTGAACCGGAGTTCACAGGACTTTTTCGAACCCTTATCAAGCATAATTTTCTCCGGACATCCTTTCCTGACAAGGAGCCCGTCCGAATCTAACTCAAGATTTATTTTCTCGGCTTTTACCAGTCCGGTGTTTCTAAGTTCCATATCAACGATCACCTCGTCACCGAGAAAGTATTCATCTTTGTCTTCTTCGAGATCGAGCTCAAGGATAACGTTATCTTCAACGTTTCTTTTTGTTTCAAAGATAATCTCGGCTTTTGGGGAAAAGAGGCTACCAAACATCGGAAGACTTCTCTGGTCAGTAACGTTGTATGCTTTCAGCCTTACATTCTCGCTGTCCATATAGCACCAGTTCGAACTGTTATTTTCCAGGACAGCATCCCCAAGGACTATATCGTTTTTGAGGACCTGAACCCATACCATGCCATACCCATCAAATTTCAGTGCTTCCAGGGAATATCCATCTTTCGAAACAATGGAGCTCTCAAGCCCAAGGGTAACGGTCAGGTTGTCCCAGTCATCTTCATTTGCCGATGCAGGCGTAAGGCCTCCAAGCAGAAACAATGCGATGAAAAAGACTGCAGCCGCCAATAATGTATTTTTTCTGCTCATCTTTCTGTTCATGACTGTTTCCTCCGGTTTCGAAGCACTGCAAATAAAACAGCAGCAGCAAACCCTATTTTTCCACAAAGTTCTGGAGAACCTGCCTGTACCTCACTTTCTTGATTTCTGGTAGCCAGACTGGCCTGATTATGAGGTTCTGTTTCATTCTCAGTTCTGGTAATCAGACTGGCCTGATTATAGGGTTCTGTTTCATTATCGGGCCCGAAGGACTGTTTTGACTCAGACCGGGACGAAGCTTTTCCTTCGACAATAATGAATTCATTTACAGTGTTGTTTTCCCCATCCACTGCATAAACAAATATTTTATTGGAACCTGAAACCACTGGCACGCTGGCGCTCCAGCTCTCTCCTGAAATCAGGGCTGTCTGACCGTTAACGTCTACTGTAAGGTTCCGGTTTGTATCTTTAACCATTCCGCTGACTGTAATGTATCCGGCATCTACAGAGTCCCCATCTTCCGGATAACTTATTTCAAGTTCAGGAGGGGTTAAGTCTACAATCCTGGCAAGAATAGGAGTGTTCCAGTTGTTTACTTCACAGAGTTCTTTTTTCTTATTTGTGTAGTCGACATACACTTTTAGAGCCTGCTCCCCGTCACGGGTAGGTTTCCAGTTGAATTCAATTGTTTTACTTTTTCCATCAGAAAGAGAAGATACGGAGGCTGTAGATACAATTTCATCATCAGCATAAAGTGCTGCCTGAAAACCATATGCAGAGTCTTTTCCTATATTTTTGATGCTTGCTTTTACTTTATTGTCCTTTCCTGCATAGAGCAAAGGGACGGTAAGCCCGGAGACGATAAGGTCAGAGTTCCCTTCTTCTCCTGTCCCCAGGCTCAGAGCTGCAAGCACTGGATGCACATAATCCTCATCATCTCTCTGGAACTTCAGCTCGTTGTCGTCTTCTGCAAGTAAATCTAGTACATCAAAGAATTTGAAATCAAAATAATTTTTTGAATTTGCTATGTCGTTTTTATTCTCTCCGTCTGCGAGCTGTTCATCGTTAAAGTAAAGGGAATCTTTAAGCCCAGGGCTGCCGCAGAGATACACTACAGCAAGGTTTGCGCTTTTGTACTTATCCACATCCACCTTTCCGGAAAAGTCCGCATATGCTTCATCATGTGTTGATGCCAGACCTTCACTCCATCCCTTGCCGTGAAGGTTTATGTTCCCTTCTTCAACCCAGTATTTTGTGTCCTGTCCTTCTTTATCTCCATATACTGCAGCAAGAATTATGCCGTACACTCTTCCATCAATATTCCCGCTTGTCTTTGCCTCTACTTTTAAGGGCCCGGTACTTATGTCTGAGCTGACATCATAGGCTACCCAGTAAACCCCATGTCCAGAACAGTAGATAGAAGGATTCTGATCCTCCTCGTCTCCTTTGTCTGCTTTTCCTTCCAGATCCAGACTTTTGAACTCTTTCCCACCAACGGTAAGGTCAAGAGTTCCTGTTTTTGCTTCTGTGCCTCCCCATACTCCTACGTATACTTTTGCCCAAACCACAGAATCTCCAGGAACGTTGAATTCCTGCACGTAAGGTGTTTTCTTAAGTCCCTCTCCCCCGTCAATATACAGCCCACCCTTCACCGTACCTGATGTAATTTCAATCAGTTCATCCTGTTCAGGGGTGCCTTCAAAGTTGTAAGTTGCCAGACATGGAGAAATATACATAAAAAAGATCAGTACTCCTGCAAGGTACAGGAAAAAAATTCTCAATATTTTACTTTTAAATAACATATAATCTCCATCTCTTTCACTGCATTCACTTTAGCTTCTGGCAATTTTAGCGATAATGATGGTGTTTACCATAACTACCATGGTATCGCATCCGCATGTTTCAACAGAGCATCATTTCCTACAAATTTCAACATTTATCATACTTTATATATTATTTCTATATCAATCTTTCTAATTAATGTTATGATATCTTAAAAAATATAGTATATATTAAGACTTGTTTATTAAAAAATTAGAGTTTTCAAAATCATTGGTTAAATTTTGCAATTGAGGAAAATGAAAGTTCCTTTTATTCACAATGTATGGCGATATATTTACAATTGACTTCGCTTCTTCAAATTCAATCAGCAAGCTTTATATTTGGAGACTCAATTTAAAGTTAGTTTATATGTGGCAGACACTACTTAGTAAGTTTGAAAAATACCCGGCACAGGCAAAAGTGCTTAAATTACTTTTTGAACGCGGGTTTCAGGTAAATGAGGAAGGTAAGGTAACTTCCGGAAGTATCGAGATTGCACATACTCAGCTTGCAAAGGAAGCAGGGGTTGACAGGCGGGTGGTTGATGCGACCACGAAGACTATTGTCTCCGACGAACTCCTGAGCACCATATTCAAAAATGTCCATTCAATCCCTTTTCTCAGGGATGTGGCCCCTGCTCTTGGGCTTGGTGTGATCATTATTATTCCTGAAGACGCCGCCCATGTTGGCATCCTTGCTGAAGTTGCAGGTCTGATTTCCAAACACAATGTAAGCATCAGACAGGCTGTCTCAGATGACCCATACCTTACGGACAACCCCAGGCTCACAATCATTACAGACCATAAAGTCCCAGGAGACCTTGTTGACGATATCCTTAACCTGCCTTCAGTAAAAGGAGTAAGCATTTACTGAAAATTTTTCATTTTTGCAAATGAGTTATTTTTATCCGGTATTTCTTCCTTCCTGGGAAAAATTGTACCTTTCAAAAGCTAACCTGAGCAGCTACTTAATTTTAATCTTTTAACTTTTTCTGACCGGGTTTCAAAACTTAAACTATAAATGTAATCCTGAAAGATCTACGTGTAACATGCCAGTATTGAGTATTATTGCCTGTGGAATGCTCGAAGACGAACTTGCACATGTACTTTCAGAAGACCGTGAAATAAAGCAGCTAATTGTTGTGGAGAACAGAAATAATTTTGGATTCCTCCGCAAGCTCAGATCTGGAAATTGTACTCCGCATACAGTTCCTCTGGAAAGAGTTCCGATGCTTCTTAAAACTGGATTTAGCCCCGAGTTTAAAACAATCTCAAAGGTGCTTCTGCCTTTTTCGTTCCTCGGAAAGATATATGAGAAAATCGAGTCAAAGGCTGGAAACAGAATAAATGTGGTTGCAAACCTGCTAAGGCTTGGTCTGCATACCGATCTTGAGCTGCTGAAGTCAGAAGTATATAAAAACGTCCGGGAAATGGCTACATTTTCTGACGGAATACTCATTTTTTATGGAACATGCGGTCATGTACTTGGGGAACTGGAAAAAGATTTTGTAGATATTGGATGCCCTCTTTTTTTTATGAAAGGCAAAGACGGAGAAATCATTGAAGATTGTATCAGTGCAGCTCTTGGAGGAAATGATGCTTATGCCGGAGCCATGCTTGCATGCAGAGGCAAAGGTACTATTTACCTGACCCCTATGTGGGCTTCGAGCTGGAAAACTCTTGAAAAGGAATCAGGAAGTAGGGACTTAAATTACAGGTATTTGAAGAATCCGCGGTACTGCCTGGCTGCTAAAATTGAAACAGGTCTTTCTTATGAGTCTGATTTTCATAAGAACGTTCAGGAATTTGCTCTAACCTTTGGTATGAAAATCATAGCCCTGAAAGGGAGTGCTGAAATTGCCGAGCAGTCATATCTTGCTGCAAAGAGAAACATGTTCCTAAATTTTAAAAAACACATCTAAAAGTGGTCAAAATATGAAGCATAATATTTTTAGAATTCATATTTAAGTTCACTTTCATTTTTTTTTCAGAAATACTTGAGTTAAATAAAAGGAAATTATAAAATACATTTTAAATTTATTTAATATATTCGCCAAATCTTAAATAGTTTCTACTCTTTTAATGTTAAATAATATATTAACCTTCAAGCTCCTCTTTACTTTTTAGCTGATGGGGGTATCGTAATAGATATTAGCAAGAAAGTTCTTATAATCACCCTTCTAATATTTACAGTTCTTACGGCCTCATTCACATTTACACATAACATGCAGCTTTCCAATTTTTTGGAGCTTGAACAGGCCGATACATTAGAGAATGTAGAGCGGGTACAGAATGCTGTTGCTACAGAGCAGAGTTATCTTGATTATATTGTCCAGGACTGGGCTTGCTGGGACGATACCTACCAGTTTATTGAGGACAAAAATCAGCAATACATAAATGTTGATCTGCAGAATCAGACACTTGCCGGAATTAATGTTAATGTTATGATTTTTGTAAATAATTCAGGGGAAGTTGTTTATGTAAAATCTGTGAATACCAGTACTACAAAAGAAGAACCTGTCCCCGATGAACTTTTTTCAATGATAGAAGACGGTAGTCTTCTTACAAAAGGAGAAAATGACTCAATCAGCGGTTTTGTCTTGCTTGATAAAGACCCCATGTTTATTGCATGCCACCCTATTCTCACAACAAAATATGACGGACCTTCAAGAGGTACTCTCATTTTCGGGAGATACTTTGACGATGATTTACTCGATTCTTTTAGAAAAGTCACCCGTTCTTCTCTTATTATGTACAGGACAGACGAAGAGATGCCTACTGATTTTCAGATGAAAATTAAAAATGTTTCGGAAAATCCGGACAAAATAGTGGTTGAACCTCTAAATGATAATCAGATAGCAGGTTATTTTGGATTTAAGGATATAAAGGGCCAGCTTGCTTTGCTTATCAGGGCGGACTTTCCAAGGGAACTCTATATCCACGGCGAAAAAACCCTTAATTACATGTATTTTTTCCTGCTTTTAACCGGACTTATGACAGGGGTCGGAGTCAAATTTGCGCTTGATAATTTATTTATTTCAAGATTAATAGAAATTGACGATTTTGTTACAAGAGTCAGGTCGGAAAAAGATCTATCCAAAAGGTTGTCACTTGAAGACAACGATGAACTCTATCGTCTCTCAAGAGAAATAAACGGGATGTTAAACGAAATTTATCTGGCAGAGCAAGAGGTAAAAGCTCAGGCACGCGAAAAGAAAGTTCTGCTTGACTCACTCAACGAACTGGCAGTTTTTGTGGGTCCAGAACTTAGAATCATCTGGGCAAACAAAGCTGCGCTCGAATATATGAAAATGGACCTTGAAAAAGCAATGGGAATATATCTTAAAGATGCTCCGGGCATAAACGGTCCTTTAGTTGAGTATCTGCATCTTGAACATATCTTTACTACAGGTGAGAAGATATCAGGGGAATATATTGCAAAGGATGGGAAAGTCTGGTTTGTTCAGGCGATCCCTGTGCCTGATGAGAAGGGAAAAATCATAGGGATTCTCCAGACCTGCTGGGATATTACTGAAAGAAAAGAAGCAGAGAAACTTCTCCATGAGAAGCAGATAGCAGAGGTTGCAAACCGTACCAAGAGCGAATTTCTGGCAAATATGAGCCACGAACTGAGAACTCCGCTTAACTCAATAATAGGGTTCTCTGACCTATTATCTGAAAAAGTTTACGGAGAACTTAATGAAAAGCAGACCAGAGCTGTAGGGAACATCTCAAGGAGTGGAAAACACCTCCTGAACCTGATTAATGATATTCTCGATCTTTCCAAAGTAGAAGCCGGAAAGCTCGAGCTTGATTATAAAGAATTTGAGCTTGCCAGCAAGCTTAATACAATCAAAAATTTGCTGGCTCCGATTGCAGGCCGGAAAAACATTGAAATTGAAATCGATGTGGATAAAGACCTTACTACCATTCGTGCTGACGAAGCCAGATTTGTTCAGATAATGTATAATCTTGTGGATAATGCTATAAAATTCTCGCACGAAAATGGACTTGTGAATGTAAAAGCTGAAAAGAAAGGGGACCTTGTAGAAATAATGGTTAAGGATAAGGGAATAGGGATCAAACTCGAGGACCAGCACAAGCTCTTCAAGCCCTTTAGCCAGGTTGATCCTTTCTCTTCTAAAAAATTCCAGGGTACAGGGCTTGGCCTCTCACTGGTTAAACAGATTGTTAACCTGCATGGGGGTTATGTCTGGTTCAACAGCAAAATAGGAGAAGGAAGTACCTTTGCCTTTACAATTCCGATAAACGGAGATAAAGGAAAAGGTAGAAATGGAAAAACAAAGCTATTTGACGACACAGAAATGGCTGAAAACACGAAGCTTTAAGATAAAAAATAGAAGCCAGCTCTGAGTTAGAGCTCTTTAAAGCAATGATTGTCTTTAAGCCGTAATTCCTCGGCCTTTAATTAAAAGGTGGTCTCCTCGATTTCCTGACATAAGTCAATGCCTGAGGAAGCCGCTTTTATATCATACATCCCCAACTTATTTGTTTTCACTCCATATGTTTCGATCTCATATGAGGTCACTTCATCTTTCTGGAAATTTAAAAGTTCTCTCATAGTAAAGACTGCATACTGATTTTTTCCTTTTCTGGATTCTCTTAGCTGGTCGTAATCAAAATTAAGATCATCATAGCTTATTACGTGCCTGAACCATTCAATAGGAATGGGAAGGTGGGACAAAAGCGGGATTGCAGATTCAAAATAGTTCCTGCAAACTTTTTTTCTTGATAACTGGCACCATTTATCTATTATAAAACTTACTTTATCAGACTCAATCGTAAAAACAACAGGATAAATCTTGCAGATTATAGGTTTGAAATCCCGGCACTCACATACTTCAGTTTCTTCATTCAAAAATGGACATAATTCTCCAAGTTTTAATACATGTATAAGAGTACCATCATCCATTTTCAAAATGTCCAGGTACTTGAGTTTGAATTCAGAAACACTTATACCCATTTTCTTTGCCATATATTCCTTTTCTCCAGGTAGCAGGGTCCCGATCTTATTGTGCTCGCAAGCTCCTCCGCACTTACTGCAGACATTAAAAGTATTCTGATTACCACCGCTGAAGGTCCTATGAAAATTTTCATATATGTCCATGGGTATTTCTGGGAATATCAACCTAAAAACCTCGATCATGTGAAACTGGGTATATTGGTTATATTTTTTTTAAGTCATATTTACATCTATGCTTTTCAAGTTGTTTTTAGTATTACCAGTAAAAAAATAAACGC
>DUGS01000100.1:8576-15129 GCA_013331265.1 Methanosarcina sp. | reverse complement strand
TTTGATTGTAAGAATGAAAATCAATAAATTTATAGTCTAGTAATGACAGAGAGGGCATAAAATCATTCTTCTGTAACACAACTTTTTAGAAATTTGAATTAAAAAACGAAAAAATTATATACGCAGGGTATTTGTAAACCGAAGAGAATTTTGCTATCATTCTGAAAATTGTAGCACATTTTTCATTATAACATGCCTAAACTAAATAGAAAAGTGTACAGTTTATAGTCTCAGAACTATAATCTTGAGTAAAAGGGTCCGGAAAACTGTTCTTTACAACCCTGCCCTACATTCAAACTCTTCACAAAAATATCCCTTATTTTATCCCGGCTTTCCTCTATCTACAGAAACCACTAAGTCAGGGCAAGAGATATATATAATTTTAATACCATTAAAATGTGCGAACGTTTATTATCAGGACCCGACAATAGTATAAAATCTCTTTTATATATTCTTAAAATAACTAATACTGTATTGGTTGCGGGAATATCTCTGTGATATATAAAAATTCCTGTTAAATTAGCAAACTTTATATATTTTTTGATTTTATTTTTTATACAGATATCTGTACTTCAGTTTTTATAAACCAGGTTTATCATGCTATCAGGTTACAGGTATGGGGTTTTGCTTCCGGTAATTTATTGGTGATGCGGATGGACATTAGCAAAAAACTGTTAATAGTTATATTCTCGATGTTTGCTTTATTTACCGCACTCCTAATAGTCGCGTCCCATACCATCCTGTTAGCAAGTTTCTCCGATCTTGAAACCCAGGACACCTTAAAAAATACTGAAAAAATTGAACAGGCGATTGCCTGGGAAACTATGTCTATTGACAGAACCGCGAGGGATTGGGCTTTCTGGGATGATACTTATGAGTTCGTGAACACCTTCAACTCTAAATACATAGACTCTAACCTGGACGGGAGTACTCTTTACAGTCTGGATCTAAATGTCATGCTTTTTGTAAATAAGTCCGGAGACATTATTTATCCTATGTCTGTTGATCTCATAAATGAGACCGAAGTTCCGGTCCCAGCAGGGATTCTGGAGGGGATTAACAGTGGAATCCTTACTGCCCATAACGATACAGATTATATACACGGAGTCATCCTGCTTGATGAGGGGCCGATGCTTGTCGTTTGCCGTCCAATTCTTAATGGTCCAGATATTGGTCCTTATGATGGAACTCTTATTCTTGGGAAATATATTGACAACTCTTACATATCCTCTCTTGAAGAGCGTACCAAGACTTCTCTAGACATCCGCACTTTAAATGAAGAAATGCCCTCTGACTTTAAGGAAGTATTTAATAAAACTGCCAGTGAAGAAGGAAGTGTTGTTAAAATTCTTGGGGCTAAAAGAGTAGCCGGGTATTTCGCACTAAGGGACCCTACAGGAAAGCCTGTAGCCCTCATGAGAGCTGATTATCCCCGTGAGATTTATGCACAGGGTGAAAAAATTCTGTATTATATATACTTTTTTCTACTGTTTAGTGGGATAACCATAGGAACTGCAACCAGGTTCAGCCTCGACCGCCTTCTTGTTTCAAGGTTGATTGCTATTGACAACTTTCTTGGAAAAGTAAAGAGAGAAAAAGATACTTCAAAACGACTGGAAATAGAAGGAGAAGATGAGATTCACAGGCTTTCAAAAAGCATCAACGAGATGCTTTCCAGCATCAGACTTGCTGAGCAGGAGCTAAAGGCCAAGGAGTATGAAAAAAAGTTTATATTAGATTCTCTTGAGGAAATAGTGGTTTTAAGGAGTCCGGATTTTAATATTCTCTGGGCAAACAAGGCTGCTCTTAAAAATAAGGATATTTTAATGGCTGAGGCTAAAGGACTGAAATCCGGAAACTCTCAGGTGGAGAAGGGTCTTCTCCATAAACTCAAGAAACCCCAGGACCCCATCTGGACAGATCAGGAGTTTACCTCTCCCGAGGGAAAGACCTGGCTTATCAGGTCAAAACCAGTGTATGATGAAACCGGAAATATCATTGCAGTTCTGGAAACCGGGGTGGAAATTACTGAACGGAAGAAATACGAAATTGAACTCTTCCGCGCAAAACAGGATGCAGAGATTGCAAACCATACAAAGAGTGAATTCCTTGCAAATATGAGCCATGAACTGAGAACACCACTTAATTCAATAATAGGGTTCTCCGATCTGTTGTCAGAAAAGGTTTACGGAGAAATTAATACAAGGCAGCTCAAGGCTGTCGGAAATATCTCAACAAGTGGAAAACATCTGTTGAGCCTGATTAATGAGATCCTCGACATTTCCAAAGTAGAAGCAGGGAGCTTTGAACTTCATTACAGCGCTTTCTGGCTGGCAGAGATATTTGCTGAAGTTCGGGATATGCTGTTTCCATTTGCTACAAGCAAAGGAATAAAAATAGAGCTTGAGATTGAAAATAGCCTGCCAAGAATTTGTGGGGATAAAGAGAGGCTTACGCAGGTCCTGAGCAACCTGATGACAAATGCAGTCAAATTTTCAAATGAAAATGGGTGTGTAAGAGTAAAAGCATCACAAAGCAACAACTTCATAAATATCACAGTATCCGATGAAGGGATAGGTATTGCTGCAGAAGATCACGATAAGCTCTTCAAGCCTTTCAGCCAGATAGACTCGTCATCATCTAGAAAATACCAGGGAACCGGACTTGGTCTTGCTCTTGTGAAGGAAATTGTGCAGCTTCACGGTGGCACAGTCTGGTTTGAAAGTAAAGTCGGAAAAGGGAGCACCTTTGGTTTTTCGATCCCCCTTTCCGGCAGGAATGGATAACCTTAAACTCAAAAATAGTAGGGTAGGAAATATCATACCCGAGCCGATTTCATATTTTGATAGCGACATGCTGTTGCATGAACAAATTTGTTGTCCGGGTAACCTTAGTGCAAAACCTTGAAGCCTGAAGTTTCAAGGTTTTTTACATTATCCAGTGCAGTGCCAGATTTATCTACTTTTTCGAGAGCTTTTGATGCAGCTTTTCTTACTGAAGCATCAGGACTCTCAAGTGCCCGTGTAATACCTGCAACTGCCTCTGGAGTACCTATTTTTTCGAGTGAAGAGATTACAGTTTTATGTATCAAAGACTCAGGATCTTCAAGAATTTTTAGCATTTCAGGAACGGCCTCTTTTGCCTTTATATCTCCAAGTGATGCAGCAGCAGCTTCCTGCACAGTATTTTTTGAATCATTAAGAGCTTTCAAGAGCCCCGGAACAGCTTCTGTTTTTCCTGTTTTTCCAAGCCCCAGAGCTGCAGCTTCCCGGATCGAGCTTTCAGGGTCGTCGAGGGCTTTAACCAGTCCTTCGATTGTTTCAAGCGCACCTATTTTCCCTAGTGCGCTTACTATTACTTTCCTTACAGAAGTATCATGGGAGTCGAGGGCTTTTGCAAGACCAATAGCCGCTTCAGGAGAAGCGATATCCGCAAGTGCATCTGCAGCCCGGCTTCTCAAATACCAATCTTCATCATCAATCTCTCTCAAAAGAGCGGAAACAGCTTCAGACGTGCCCACTTTCCAGAGAGCCTCTATCGAAGCCTTTCTGACCTTTCTATCAGAAGCATCAAGTGCTTTTACAAGAACGGGTACTGATTCTGATGCCCCTATAATCTTGCAGAGGGCTTCCGATGCTGCCTCCTGTACTGGCTGTACCGGGTTGTTGAGCATTTCCATCATCTCTGGAAGGATATCGGGAGTACCTCTTTTTCCAAGGGTTTCTATGGCTTGCTGCCTTACCCTGTTATCCGGGTCTTCAAGCGCTTTTATGATCCCACGGGCTGCTTCATAAGTGTTCATTTTTCCAAGCGCTATTATCGAGATTCTTTTCAGCGAACTGTCCGAAAAAACAAAAGCACTTGTAAGCCCTGAAACAGCTTCTGCGGACCCAATTTTCATCAGTGCTTTTACAGATTCTTTCTGTATTAGCTTATCAGGGTCCTTAAATCCTTTAACAATCCCGGAAACTGCTTCTGGCGTGCCTATTTTTCCAAGAGCAATTATTGCCGCCTTTTTGACAGAGCTTTCAGGATCAGCTAGCATATTTGTCAGCCCTGGCACTGCATCCGGGTCATTGATTTCCCCAAGAGCTTCTGAAGCAGCAACTTTTACCTTCGAGCTGGAGTCTTCAAGAGCTTTAAGCAGAACTGGAACAGCATCAAAGTCCCCTATTTCCCCAAGTTTTTTTGCAGCAGCTGCCCTGTTCCCCGCAAAAACAGAGCGTTCTACTTTCTTTATAAGATACTTTATGTCCTCGTCCATCTCTTTCCATCCCCAATCAAAGTAATCGTTTACTGAAAAATTATATAATTTAATATAAATCATTAATTTATTCATACAAAATTATCTTACTTTCGCTTATAAGATTTCAAACAGTTTTTAAAATTCATATACTATGAATTTAACACATACAAAGCCTAAAGAAAACGATTTTTACTAAATTTCAGTGTATAAATTCAGGCATCAGTGAATTGAATTTATAAGCTTAGTCATTTGATCTAAAGCATGAATATCTGCAAGGCTCCCTCTTAATTCTGTATGTAATTATTCCCCAACGTATCCTATTTTTTAATATTATTACATTTGAAGATATATGAACTTTTAGATTGTCAACTTGGGATACCTTAAAAACGAGCAGGCTTTTAAGTCAGGATTCAAGACCTATTAATAAGATAACTCAGGAGTCAAAAAAGACGATTTAGTTAAGAAAGGTCAATAGAGAGGACTGGTAAATGAAGGAAAATAATAATAAGCTCCGAGCAGGATAAATAAACTAACTGCAGGCACTGTAATATTGTCATCCATATTTTCTATTCTTTCTACAAATGAGCATACAATTCCTGCAAGAATTCCAGCAGTTCCCATCCGTGCGCCGATAATTATGCACAGAATGAGCATACCTGCAGTCCCTTCCCAGGCTTTTGTCCTTTTATTATATTTCAGGTTTCTGATTATTCCGGTAATCCCGTCTCCATATGCCATAAAAAGCACAGGGATCACTCCAAGCCAGAAGCTCTTATCAATATACCAGGTGAAAAATATTATCAATCCCCAGCTTAGCGTAAAATCCACGTCATAAATATTTTCAGGGTCCTGGAACCAGTACATGCGCCTGTTAAGTTTATGAGGTACATATGTCGCAAGAGCAAGTCCAAAAGCCATCAGTGCGGGAATGACAGGTTCACGAGCAACAAAAGGAAGGAGCATTGCCGTCAACCCGCCTGCTAAAAAATGGATTGCTTTTCTGGAGAAGTACATTGAAGAACTGGCAGACCTTCCTTTTTTTAAAGCAAACTCATATACCTTTTTTGAAAGAACCAGGAGGACAAACAGATTCCAGGCTGCAAGCACTGAAAATACAGGCAGGTCAGCATATATCGACTCAATGGGAACCTGAAGCACAGTCTGCATGACATTCTGTATATCTTTCAGATATAAGGCTTTTTGGATTTTATGGAATTCCTGATAACCCTGGCTTACCGATCCATTACGTAAAAAAAGGTTCAATCTCGGTTTTCATATCAAAATAAATTTACTTTTATTTTTTATCATTTTTTAAATAAAAATAGAAATGTCTATATAATTTATAATCTTCACACTGTCACTGGAGGACTTTTATGAGATTTAACAGGGTTTTTATGGCCCTTCTTTTATCCCTGGCACTTATCCTTGCGGGAAGCGGGTGTGTCTCGCAGGGTGAAGGAGCAGAAGAAGACAATAGTACAGATGCTGTGGTTGAGAGTGAGGTATCAAATATCCAGGCAAATCCCGTAACTTCCTGGAATCCCGAACCAACCGAACCGGTTATTGACCCAACCGCTTACATACATCCTCAGGCATCAGTAATTGGAAACGTGACAATAGGTGCAAGAGTGATGGTTTCACCAATGGCTTCGGTCAGAGGCGATGAAGGTATGCCGATCTTTGTAGGAGATGAGAGCAACATCCAGGACGGTGTTGTACTCCATGCCCTTGAGACGATCGATGAGGAAGGAAAGCCGGTAGAGAAAAACCTGGTTGAGGTAAAAGGCAAAGAATATGCAGTTTATATTGGAGAAAGGGTTTCTCTTGCCCACCAGTCCCAGGTCCATGGTCCGGCTTATGTTGGAAATGATACCTTCATTGGTATGCAGGCTTTTGTTTTCAAATCAAGGGTAGGAAACAATTGCGTGCTTGAACCGACATCAGCAGTAATTGGTGTAACTATCCCAGACGGCAGGTATGTTCCTGCAGGCACTGTAGTAACCTCTCAGGCTGAAGCCGATAAGCTGCCCGAAATTAAGGATGATTATGCATACAAGCACACAAATGAAGCTGTAGTATACGTAAACATCAACCTTGCCGAAGGGTACAACGCATAAACAGCACCACTGCAAAAAGTAGAACGACAAATGGGTACATAGAACAGGAATTGGACAGGAGATAAAATCCGAAGATGAAATATCTTTTAACCGAAAAAACCTTTAATAAATCCTTTTTTCTGCCCGAAACTCCTTTTTTATCTGCTTTCGGGCAAATCCTCTATTTAACCTTACCCGAGTCCCGTCTCGG
>DUGS01000100.1:5166-8347 GCA_013331265.1 Methanosarcina sp. | reverse complement strand
TTCACTCAGGCTTACATAATTACAAATTCTTGGAAAAATTATTTAAATGTGGAACTCTTTTAAAATCTGATTCCTGTTTACTCGCTATAAGTTTAGACAATTTTTCTGGACGTCAGGCAGGTTAGCAACGCTTCCGGAGTATGAAATGAAAGCCGGAGAATTTCATTTCTTGTATTACAAAATGGTGTCGGCTGATTTGCCAGTGATTATCAGCCCTTTCAGTTTATGGTCACTTATTTCCTGAATTCAGGTAAAGAGATATATTTAGGACTAAAAATTCGATGTGTTATATAATTAAAATGTGTATATATATATAATTAATTTTTTAAGTTCACGGTGAAGACCCATGAGAAAAATACTCAAAGATTTATGTTTGTTAATATCAATTGTAATACTTATCCTGCCTGCAGGGGCAGTACCCGGTGAACTTTTCGAGTTTAGTAACTTTACAGAGGAATCGGGACTGAACAACACAAAAAACGCTTCAAGATTTTATTTTGATTCCGATTCCGGTTTAGTCTGTATTGCCGCAGGAAAAACTGTAGAACATGGAGAGATAATTCCTGCAGATGACCTTGTAGAAGAAATCACTTTTTTCACTGATAGTCCGGAATCAGAACTTTCTCCTGTATGGACAGCAGATGGAAAGTATATCTTATACACTGTTGAGAGAAACGAATCAGATAATTTAGAATCATACAGGATGAGAGCAAACGGCAGCGAGATAGAACGAATTAATAGCTGGGAAGGAAATCTTACCGGTTTCAGTGATTTAAGTCTCGATGGAAAAAATCTGGTCCTGGTAAAATCAATTGATTCTCAACTTGATCTTTATCTGGCAAATCTGGAAAACGGAACAGTAACTCCTGTTACAAGTGACCCACAGGTCTCTGAAAGCTGGGGTGCATGGTGCCGCCTTGGGAGAAAAATAACCTATACGCAGGAAGCTGCAGGTATGCCGTCTCAGTTATGGATAGTTGACAGAGACGGAAGTAACAAAACCAGACTGGGGACATCAGAAAACGTGGGGATTGGAAAGGACTGGTGTCCTCTTGGATTGAGAGTGATATACAGTGTCAGGGATTTGCAGGGTAAAGATGATCTGTGGGTAATAGATTACAAAGGCACAAACCAGACTCAGTTAACGAATACATCATACGGCGAATGGAATCCCTCTTTTAGTCCTGACGGAAAGTGGATAGCATATGTCTCAGATGAAGGAGGAAGCCCTGATATTTGGATCAGGGATATCGCAGGAAAATATAGAGCGAGGCTTACAAACAACATTGGAAGATCTGATTCCATTCCCAGGTGGAGTTCAGACGGGTCAAAAATAGTGTTTGCAGGATACAACCCTGGGAACAATTCCAGCACTGGTTTGATTAATGGCCCTGCCATAGATTCGGTAAACGGTTCGAGCACTGGTCCTTTAAATAGTCCAGTTAATGGCCTGACAGAAGGTTCAGATGATGATTTAATAAATGTTTCGGATACAGCTACAGCCAATAATTCGGAAATTGTTGTAATAGTAGTGAACGAGGGAGGAAAAACAAGTGAAGTGAATATTCCAGTTTCCTCCCCCGGTAAAGAGAAAATTGAAGGGATAGAAGGAACAGGCATCAGTGCTGGCGTTTATCCCGAAGGAAGTACTGTTCAGGGATGATGAAACTGAGAAAATTGCATTACAGGTACTCATTGAGGTTGTCCTGAGAATCATCCTCTCTCCTTTCTTCCCAACCTCTCTTCTCTTTTTTCTCATTTAAATTATTCATCCAGCCCTTTTCTTCCTACAATATAGTTTGCAACCCTGAGAGCGTCCCTTTCTCCGGTTTCCTTTTCGGGAGAGTCGCTCAGTTTCACTACAGGAATTCCATTAATGCTGTGGAGTTTTATCACCATATTAAGGGGAGGGCTCTCCCTGAAAAATTCAGAATTATTGGTAAGGCTTGTGCCTATACCGAAACTGCAGTTAATTTTTCCCTGGCAGTACTTTTTGAGCCGGACTGCTGTTTCGGCATCGAGAGCGTCACTGAAAACGATAACCTTTTTCATGGGGTCAATGCCCATTTTCCTGTAGTGCTCTATAACCCTGTCCACAAAGGCTAAGGGGTCTCCACTGTCATGTCTGAAGCCGTCATAGATTTTAGACAGTTTGAGGTCCATGTCCTTGAAAAAAGCCTCAGAACCGAAGGTATCAGTAAGGGCAATTCCAAGGTCTCCTTTGTAAACCTCAACCCAGTTTTCAAAAGCGAAACGGTTAGCATACCTGAGCCCTACAAGGGCAGAAGTACCCATAATCCACTCATGCCCGACCGTACCTATGGGTTTTACGCCGTACTTTTTTGCAAAATAAACATTGCTTGTTCCTGTCAGGGTTTTTATCTGGATAAGATTTTTCATTACCTGGTCATGAAGTTCGAAGCTTCTCCGCCTGCGGGTCCCGAATTCAGAAAAAAGGCAGCCGTTTTCCTCAAGAAACTTTCCTATCTCCAGGATTTTTTCTCCATAGGCTTCAAGTACGGGTTTTGATGTCCCTGACTTTTTCTTACTGTCATTCCAGTCTTTCTCTACAGTTGTAAAGTAGAGTTCGGAAACCGCAGCCATAAGGACAATCTCCCACAGAATCGTGCTGTGCCAGGGCCCTTTTATCCTCATGTCCAGGTCTTTTTCCCTGGTAAGACAGACTTCTACTTCTTCTGGCTTGAAGCGGAAGTTTTTGAGGTACTCAAGGTACATCGGCTTCAGAAAAGTACATTGTTCGTCAAGCCAGTGATATTCGTCTTCTGTCAGCCTCAGTCCAGATATTTCTTCATCTATGACCCGTCTGAGCTTTTTAATAAACTCTTCGGAAAAGCGCTGAGATCCCCGGTTCGTAAAGCGGTATTCTGCTTCTGCTTTTGGAAATAGTTCCAGTACAGCCATCTGCATGGTGAACTTATAAAGATCATTATCTAGTATGGATTTTATCACGGAAGGCCTTCCTTTAACGTTTTAGGTTGCTTCTGGCGCAACATCCGTAATTTATTATATCATTATTGTGGCTTTTTACTTCAGGTATATAGCCTGCTGTATTTTTAAAATTTCTGATGTACCTGCAAAAAGCAAGTTTTCCTTATTGAATTTAGAATCCCTTAAGTCCTATTTCTGTCCTTCCCGCCAAACAAATAATTACCGGAAAAAC
>DUGS01000100.1:0-5018 GCA_013331265.1 Methanosarcina sp. | reverse complement strand
CGCCAAACAAATAATTACCGGAAAAACCAGATACTTATTCTCAATATTAATTTTAACAGGAGATTTTTGGGATATGGAAAGGAAACTTAAGTTCGCAACTGAATGCGTACACGCAGGAGAAAAACCTGACCCCATATTCGGGGCGCACACAACTCCTATATTTCAGACTTCAACTTTTGTTTTTGAGAGCGTCGAGCAGGGGGCATCAAGGTTTGCAGGAGAGGAAGCAGGATATATATACACCCGCATCCCTCCGAATACACCCACACACGCGGTCCTGGCAGAAAAGTTTGCTGCGCTTGAAGGAGGAGAAACAGGGCAGACCTTTGCTTCGGGAATGGCAGCAATCACCGCAGTTGTGCTTACCGCCCTCAAACAGGGAGACCACCTGATATCAACGGATGTGGTGTACGGCTGTACCTACAGCCTCTTTTCGGAAATTCTGCCCAGGCTCGGGATAGGTGTCACTTTTGTAGATACAACAGATACAGAAAACGTAAAAAGAGCCCTCAAGCCGGAGACCAGAATGATTTTTCTGGAAACCCCTGCCAACCCTACCCTTAACGTGTGCGATATCAGGGAGATTGCCGGGCTTGCAAGGGCACAGGGAGCCATTTGTGTGGTGGACAATACCTTCGCCACGCCCTATTTCCAGAAGCCTCTTCTTCTAGGAGCGGACGTTTCCCTTAGCAGCTGTACAAAATACATAGGCGGGCATGCAGACCTGCTTGGAGGAATAGTTGTAGGTAACAGGGATTTTATGAAAAGTCTGGCAAAAGTTGTCGGGTACACAGGTGGGATCATGGGCCTGCATGAAGCCTGGCTCTGCATAAGGGGACTTAAGACCCTGCACATCCGGATGGAAAGACATGCTGAAAACGCCTTTAAGGTTGCAAACTTTCTTGAGTCCCATCCCGGAGTAGAATGGGTAAGATATCCTGGGCTTCCAGACCATCCGCAGCATGAGATCGCAAAAAAACAGATGAGCGGGTATGGAGGCATGCTTTCCTTTGGGATAAAGGGCGGGATTGAAGCAGGAAGCAGACTCATGAATAATGTCAGGCTCTGTGCCCTTGCAGTGAGCCTTGGGGCAACGGATACCCTCATCCAGCACCCTGCTTCCATGACACACGCCTGCGTCCCAAAAGATGTGAGGGGAAAAGTAGGTATTACTGACGGGCTTGTAAGGCTATCTATTGGAATTGAAGACCCTGACGATATAATTGCAGACCTCAAACAGGCTCTTGAAACAATTTAAGCCTCCATATAAGGTCTGATTTACCTGTTTTATTTTTAGAACCGGATAAAGTATATGTAAAGCGCTTATATTTGGAGCCGATGGTTTTGAGGATCTGGAACTTTTTTACCCTTACCACCGTTTGAAAGAAGAAGGGATAAACACACACGTAGCTTCAATGAGGAAAGGCCCTATAAAAGGAAAACACGGTTATGAAATTGAAGCTGATATTGCATTTAAGGATGTAAACCCTGCAGATTACGATATCCTTGTGATATCCGGAGGAAAAGGGCCCGAAAAAATAAGGCTTGATAAGGATGCCCTTGAGATTGCAAGACATTTCTTCAAAGAGAATAAACAGGTTGCTGCAATCTGCCACGGCCCGCAAGTCCTGGTTTCGGCAGGAGTAATAAAAGGCAGAAAGGCCACCTGCTGGATAGGAATCAGGGATGACCTCATAGCTGCAGGAGCACTTTACAAGGACAATGAAGTTGTTGTGGACGGGAACTTCATATCTTCAAGGAGCCCTGCTGATCTTTACGCCTTTGGAAGAGAAATGATAAAACTACTGAAGTGAGCAGGGAACAAATTTTTAGTTTTTATTTCCTGGATTCTATTTATTCAGACCTGTCACCAATCAGTAGATAATTTATTGAGTGCCTGTATTTGGAACCATTTTATCTTTGAGGATTGACGCGACGCTGGCCTGCCATAATCCTTTCACATATGGCTGCCGGGTTTAATAGCGGACAGGATTGGAACCATACCTTGAACCCTTTCGCTCTTCTTCTACTTTTATTTTATGCGATTCAGTTGAACCAGCTGTTTTTTCCTCTTCTACTTTTATTTTATGCCAGCCACGCAAACAGCGACATTTTTCGCAATGCATGATGCGTTTTAAAACACAAGCAAGCCCTATAATCGCCAGGATATAACCCACTATTTTCATAAATTTGTGCACAGTTATTCACCCCAAGATATTATTGTACCTTCTAGTTTATGAAGATTATACCTTATCATTAATGAAGATAGGCAAACAAGCAGGTTACCAGAAGGACTTTACCCCTGCTATTTGATATCCGTATCTTCATCGAGATTAAAATCTTCTATATCAGTTGGATTTATACTTCGCGCTCACAGACAAGACCTTCACGCTTGGCGTCAAGATACCTATCATTATCCGAGAGGTAGTCCTGGCATTTTTGATCAGCTTCAAAGTATATGCGCATGGAAAGGACTGGGCAGTATAATTTTTACTTATTCTCTAAAAAGAAGTATACTTTTTACTTATTCTCTAAAAAGAAATAGTCTCGATTAGAGTTCTGGTTTTCCAGGTTTGAACATAAAACAAGAGTGCACTCTGTACCTGTATAGAAGATGACGCAATTGTCTGTCATTTCAAGAGTATCGACACGCTGGTAATACATCTTATCAGACAGCTTATGCTTATCTGTCCATAGAGTATTCAAAAGGAACGAATATACCCTGGCAGGGTCTTTATGGTTGGCGAAATATGCTTGTACTGCATCGAAATATTCCTTTGATTGTATTCTTTCCACTATTGGTCCCTATCTGTCATTAAACTGTTTGAATAAATAACTTTGGACAGGGCAAATAGCTACGGTGAGATATCATTTTTAATAATACCTTTAGTGATTAAATAGTACCATTTTTAGTGATTCTTTTTAATTCTCACCTGGACCTTCTTTCGGGAGATATTACTTC
The DNA here is from genome assembly GCA_013331265.1 of Methanosarcina sp. GTDB lineage: Archaea > Halobacteriota > Methanosarcinia > Methanosarcinales > Methanosarcinaceae > Methanosarcina > Methanosarcina sp10923u. The sequence goes on along the minus strand of DUGS01000100.1, from coordinate 2,056 downwards.
AAATATTATAAATGCCACCTGATGCAATAAAAAACCTGATGCAATAAAAAATATCTCTAAGCCCTGTTATTAACAAATACGATAAAAGGCTGGTACTCGAAGTCGCCTCAGGTAACACCCTGCCATGTGGCAGAGGAGGTTCGTTAAAATGGAAAAAACAAAAATACTGGAAAAGGCTTTCAAAGCCTTTCTTATCTTTGTACCGCTGAGTTTGTTTGCAGAGTATATGCACTCTTCGCCCGTAGTAATTTTTATTTTGGCTTCGCTTGCAATCATACCGCTTGCGAAATATATAGGTGAATCGACAGAGGAGATTTCGGCACGTACCGGTCCAGCGCTGGGTGGGTTATTAAACGCCACTTTCGGGAACGCAACAGAACTGATCATAAGCGTTTTTGCCCTGCAAGCGGGACTTACTGAAATGGTAAAGGCGTCCATTACGGGCTCCATCATTGGAAACCTGCTTTTGATATTAGGGATGGCATTTTTCATAGGGGGTCTTGGAAAAGATGAACAGACGTTCAATACGACAGCAGCAAGGGCAAGCGCCTCAACTCTATTTCTTGCAACTGCAGCTATTGTCATGCCAGTTGTTTTCGTTCTGACTTCCGAAAATCCATCAGCCGCAACGATTGAGACCTTGAGCATTGCAGTTTCGGTCATTATGGCCATTTCGTATCTTGCGAGCCTGCTTTTCTCGCTTCATACACATAAACACTTATACACTGCTGACATGGCAGAGTACCATGCCAGGTGGGGCGTCAAAAAATCTGTTGCAGTTCTTCTCGTATCAACCGTTGTGGTTGCTGTTATGAGTGAAATTCTGGTCGGATCCATAGAACCGCTGGCTGAGAGCCTCGGCTGGACGGAACTGTTCATTGGTATGATATTTATAGCAATTATTGGAAATGCCGCAGAACACGTCTCGGCCATTACAATTGCCGTCAAGGACCGGATGGACCTGGCGCTCCAGATCGCAATTGGCTCGACAACTCAAATAGCTATGTTTGTCGTGCCTGTCCTGGTATTTATGAGTTATTTCTTTGAGACCCCGATGAATCTGATTTTCACTACCTTTGAACTTGCTTGTATAGTCTCTGCCGTCCTCATGGTTAAATCCATCATCGAAGACGGCAAAAGCAACTGGTTTGAAGGATTACAGCTTCTAGGGACATACGGAATAATGGTCGTGGTCTCTTTCCTTCATCCATAAGCGACAAAAAACAGCGACAAAAAAACAATGTCAAAGGTGGTGAATAATTCCCCATTCATGATTATAATATAATAGATTTTGCTGAAAAATGCAAGGGGAGGTGACAAAGTCAAGATATCATAGATTAAAAAATTGGGTTCTGGAACCAAGTCTTAAAAGGATTCTGGAGAATACCAGTATTCAGGAGTAAGGGGCTGGAGGAAATTTGATTGAGGCTCTCAAATGGTTCTTTTGAACCTGCCAGAGGATCAAATATCAATTTTATGGTACTGAAAATAACTCTCCTTTTACTATTTGTTGTTTTACTGGTACCTTTAGCCAGTGCAAAATACTACACACTGGAAGAAGCTGTAGCAAATATAACTATTGACCCAAGTGGTGTGGTTCATGTTGACGAGGCAATTTCATACACGTTTGACGGAAATTACGGCTATGTTTATAGAATGATTAATACATCGACAGAGGAAACTATTCAGAATATAGAGGGGTATTGTTCGGACAATGCATGTAAATTCAGAGTTGAAAAGATTCCTGAAGGGTACAGGTTAATAGGCGAGCTTCCTGAACCTACTCCGAAAAATCTGACTTTTTTTATCTCCTATGACCATTACGGGGCAGTCAAAATCCACAATGACACTTCCGAATTTCACAAGCGCTGGGGTGAAGAATGGGAGAGACCCCTTGGAAGCCTGAAAGTAAACATTACCTTTCCAGTAAAAACCGAAAGTGAAATCCGATACTGGACTCACCCGGCTGGCTATACGCAGGCTGCAGGTGTGGAACATAATGTCCTCAATTTAAAAACAAAAGAGATCCCTTCTTCTTACTGGTATGAAATCAGAG
>DUGS01000118.1:13157-13311 GCA_013331265.1 Methanosarcina sp. | reverse complement strand
AACTTTTAATTCCTGGGCTTCGTTTATAAGGTCTTTTGTCTTTTTGTTGAGATCGTTGCGCTTTGCGGCGAGAGAGCTGGCTTCAGCGTTTAGAGTATTCCTTTTTTCTTTGGCTTCTTCAGATATTTCCTTCAAATCTGATCTTTTTTTCTGC
>DUGS01000118.1:12745-12880 GCA_013331265.1 Methanosarcina sp. | reverse complement strand
TGCTGTGCCTGATTACAACATTGAGAAGAAAGAGATTCAATAACAGGGATTACGGCTCTTAGATCTTTTACTGTTATGACCACGTCCGCATACTCCCTAAGGATGGGCTTTGGATTGAAAGCTATGGCAAAACCT
>DUGS01000118.1:12109-12566 GCA_013331265.1 Methanosarcina sp. | reverse complement strand
TTGAAAGCTATGGCAAAACCTGCTATCTCAAAAATACATGCATCGTTTGCACCGTCCCCGACAACCAAACATTGCTCGGGCCTGACGTTGTAGAGCCGTGCCAGTTCCTTGAACACTTTTGCTTTAGAATCGCTTTGTGTGACAGGACCGACAACTTCTCCCGTAAGATAGCCGTCTTCCACAAGCAGTTTGTTAGAAACGACGAAATCGATACCAAGCGTTTTACCTATCCTCTCGGCGGCGATGGTAAATCCACCGGAAATCATAGCAGTCCTATAACCCCGACTTTTAACATACAGGACAAGTTCGGCTGCTCCCGGCATAAGATTAATCTGATCTACAGCATCAAGGGCAGTTTCCAGGGGGAGTCCCTCAAGAAGTCTGACCCTTTCTGAAAGCGCTTGCTCGAAATCGAGATCTCCATACATCGCCCTCTTCGTAATCTCCTCTACTTTGC
>DUGS01000118.1:8449-11963 GCA_013331265.1 Methanosarcina sp. | reverse complement strand
TCTTCGTAATCTCCTCTACTTTGCTTACAATACCTGCAGCCCTGGCGAGCTCATCGATGGTCTCAGCGTCTATAAGGGTGCTATCCATGTCAAAAACAATGAGTTTGTTTTCAGCAGAATCATGTATAGGACAGTTCACTTAATCAAAACCTGGACCTGAATGGATATAGATGTGTTGGGATAAATCCCGGAAAAGGGCATGCTGCCAAAGTACCTTTTTCATAGGTACCCCCACAGCCTGTTGTAATATATGTGCCCTGACACTAAAAGCCCACCAACGGATAAGTTTTTCAAATTATAATGCGGGTTTTGCGAAAACAAAACCACAAAACAACAGCATTAATGTCAACGTTTTGGATTGAAATTAATCACATCCTTTTTAAGCCTTTCGGAGGAGCCATGAAATATATCAAATAATGATTATAAATAGGGTAGATATATATAAAATAAAGGTTATACGGGTGGAAGGTCGCCAAAAGGATTATAAACCCTTTAGGAATTCCACTATGGAAGAAAAAGGTCAACACAGGATTTTGAAAAAATGGTCAACATAGGCTTTATAAAAATGGGCAACCTGGGAATGAGCCAGGTTATCAATCTGATCCAGGATGAAATTGCAGCGCGAGAAGGAATTACGGTGAGAGTATTCGGTACCGGTGCCAAAATGAGCCCTGCCGAAGCCGCCGACACTGAAAGCTTCAAGCAGTGGAACGCTGACTTCGTAGTAATTATCAGTCCGAATGCAGCAGCTCCAGGTCCTGCCGCAGCCCGCGAAATCTGGAAAGATGTACCCTGCATCGTAGTTTCAGACGGTCCTACAAAGAAGGAAGCCCGTGAGGCTTTTGAGCAGGAAGGTTTCGGATACATTATCCTCCCGGTAGACCCCCTTATCGGAGCAAAGAGGGAATTCCTTGACCCTGTCGAGATGGCATCCTTTAACTCCGACGCTATGAAAGTGCTTTCCACTTGTGGTGTTGTAAGACTTATCCAGGAAGAGCTCGACAAAGTAGCAGAACAGGTCGCCTCCGGAAAGTCAGGAAAGAACCTGGAACTCCCCCACATTTTCGCAAAACCAGAGAAATGTGTTGAACACGCAGGCTTTGCAAACCCTTATGCGAAAGCAAAAGCTCTTGCTGCCCTTCACATGGCTGAGAAAGTTGCACAGGTTAACTTCCCTGCTTGCTTCATGTTAAAGGAAATCGACCAGGTCTGCCTCACCGCCGCAGCCGGGCATGAGATCATGGGAGCTGCAGCGCAACTCGCAATTCAGGCAAGGGAAATCGAAAAATCCAATGACACAGTTTTCAGGCAGCCCCACGCAAAGAACGGAACTCTGCTGAAAAAAGTCAAATTATACGAAAAGCCAGAGTAAATGCTGGAAAAGTATTTCCAGCTCTGAAAATTACTCTGGATTTCATTAAGGACCGGAGGAGATAAAAATGTCCCTTTCAAGCCTTGAAAAAAGGCGAGGGACAAAATCCTCCAGCAAAAATAAAATTAGCTTTTATCTTTTTTAATAAGATTCTTTTTGTAACCTGCTATTTTTAGAACTTATTCTTATAACCTCTTCTGCGTCACTTTTTTGCACCTTCAACTTCTTCCAGCACGGAGGTATATTCCAGGAAGACAGATGAAAGATCAATTGTAGCCAGGAGATCCACAATCCCGATGGCCGCAACAACCTCCCCATCCCTGGAGCGGATAGGAGCAACTACGACATGTTTTCCGCGATACACGCCTTCTGCGGGAGCTTCATGGATAACCTTGTTGGTCTTTAATACCTTTTCGAGTACAGGGCCTGTATAATCTCTGTCAAGGATTTCTCCTCTTTCCAGTCTAAGTCCTCTCTTTTTCAAGCTTCTGATGGTTGTAGGGAGGCCCGTTAACGAATGTATTGCAACCGCTATTGGCTCAAGGTCTTCAGGCCCTGAGTCTTCTGAGATAGATAGGGAAATAATGGTTTCACCCCCAAAGGTATTTGACAACCGTTACAGGCAAAAAACAGGAATTTCATAAATAAAAAATGAACTCCATTTTTCTGCCATATTTAGATTATATTTTCCAAAGAATATATAATCAATCCTCATTCTCAAGCGCTTTTATAAGCGCCTGTTTGTGCAATTCTCCAGACTCGTGAATACCTCCAAGGTCGCCCCTTTCAGCCCGGCAGGGATAATGCTGGATTAACAACCCGGCTTTTGGAGGAGCGTCCTTTACCGGCACTCCAACAATTTCCTTTGCCATGTACCATGTACTCCCACAGGGAGCGCCTTTTATAACCTTAACTTCAGCTATTTTTCCGTTTTCAGTCCTGACTTTCAAAACAGGAACCCCGAATATATCAGAAAAAGGCCGGTTGCAGGAGTTGGGTTCGAGAGTACAGCAAATATCATCTACCTCTATATCCATTCCGGAAGCTTCGGAAATCTTTTTAAGTTCAGTAACTGATGCCCTTGAAGGCCCACCCGGAACAATCAAAGATCGAACCCCGGCTTCTGCGGCGAGCTTTGCAACTGCAGAAGTAAGGTCAGGATGTAGGGCATAACTGACCACTATCTCGGCAGAAAAGACATTCCTGTCGAAATTAAGATTTTCCAGGAATTCATCAGGCTCCTCGATGAATACAGGCACGAACTCGGGCAGGTCGGCAGTTACAACTGAAAAATCACTGTGTTCCTTTATAGCTTCGATAAGGCGGTGCCCGTACTTGCCCCGTGTGATAACTCCTATTACGGTCATTGCTTTAAGCTATTTTTAATGTTTACATAAATAGATGCTCATTTTATCCGGAACTGTTGCCCTGACCTGTCAGTTACCCGTGCCCCTGTAGACTATAAATATAGATAACGCATTTCAATAGAACCTGTTAAGAAAAAAATAAAAAGGCATTCCTTATGAGAGGCAAACTGATCACACTTGAGGGTATTGATGGTTCAGGCAAAAGTACGGTTGCAAAAAAACTTCAGGAAAACCCTGATATTCGTGTTTTTGACCCAATCTTTACCAGAGAACCGACAAGAGGGACCCTTACCGGAACTGCAGTTGAAAACGCCATTCAGTCTGAAACAGACCAGCTTGCCGAGCTCTTCCTATTTACAGCTGACCATGCAGAGCACCTGGCAAAACTTGTAAAGCCTGCACTTGAAAATGGGAAAAACGTTATTTCTGACCGCTATTCAGACAGCCGATATGCTTACCAGGGAGTAACTCTTAAAAACAGGTTTGAAAACCCGCTTGAGTGGGTAAAGAACCTGCACTCAGGATGGACCGTTGTTCCGGACCTTACTTTTCTTTTTGATATTGAACCTGAAATAGCAGTTGAACGCTGCGGAAAGCGAGGAGAACAGACAAAGTTCGAAAAAATAGAGTTTTTACAAAAGGTCAGAGAAATTTTTCTCAGACTCGCCGCAGCAGAGCCTGATCGCTTCGTGATAATCGATGCCTCCTGTTCCCAGGAAGTTATAGAGAAAAAAGTCGTGCAAAAAGTTCTTGAGTTTATTCAAAAGGACTGAAC
>DUGS01000118.1:5250-8225 GCA_013331265.1 Methanosarcina sp. | reverse complement strand
GATACGAAATTTAATTTGCAAGGATTAGATTTTAAAGGCATATAAAAAAATAAAAAAAGAAAAAATGAAAAATCCGGTTAGAGCCCGTTATCATCCGCAAATTTGATCAGGGTTTCCCCAAGCATCCGGACGTGAGACGGGTTAAGATTGAAGCGGGACTTCTTCATACCTCCTCGTTCTTTTGCCAGCTCTACGTATTCTTTTTCATAACGGTCGCTGTGTGCAAGAGAGATGGTCATGTACCAACCGCCACCCATCTTAATCTCCACATAACCGTCTCCACCGCTGACTCCTTCATTCTCCTCTACTGGCCCTTCAATACTTTCCTCAGTAACCTTTCTTGTTGCCATGCTGTAACCTCATGAATTCTGTATTTATGGTAAAATCTGATAATTCGAATATAAATCTGCTAACTGGGTTATGCCTGTAGTGGTATATAAGAGACTCAATACTTTATATACCAGAGGCATAAGGGAGAGCATAAAGCCTCCTGTGCACTCATGTATCAGCATTCTTAGCCTTTTAACCCTCGGGTCATCACTTCCAGAGGGACCGAACCTGAGTGTATTGCAGTTGCCACCAGAGCGCCCTTTATACCGAGACTGTCAAGAGCAAAGAGGTCCTCCATACCTCGGACCCCTCCTGCAAGCAGAACGTCGTGTACTGAGCTCTCAGACAGTTTATGCAGAAATTCGTGATCAAACCCGGAAGCTGTACCGACCCTGTCAAGGTCGAGGAAAATCAGGTCTTTTAAGGGAAGCCCGTTAAGAAGTTTTACGATTTCAAAGGGATCTTCTGGGATCTCCGGGTCCTGTTTTAGAATCTTTCCATGTTTCACATCAATACTGACACTTATGCGCCCCGGATTTCTGGTGGCTGAGTCCTTGATTACTGCAAGTGTGCCGGTCTCCGTGCCTATAACTGCAGTCCCTGCAATAGAAAGGGCTTTGTCCACGTCTTTTAGAGAAGATACTCCAAAATCAAGCATTGTATCCGCCTTTAAACTTACCTCTCGGATAACCTCCGCATTAATGTCGAGAGGCCCTTTGCCCTGCAGGGCATTAAGGTCGGCAATGTAAACTTCCCCAGGGTGTAAAAATTCAAGTATTTCCAGAGGAATTGAGGTCTTGCATACGGAGCTTGAATCCGAAACAGGGAGGTAATTTTCCCTTATCCCGCCTTTTGCAAGAACCACGGTACGATTGAATATATCCATTACGAAGACTAGTCGGAACATACTTATTTGATAGTTACATCATCCTATAAAAAAATATAAAATAAACATTATTGTATAAAAATGAAGAATATATTATAAGAGTATATTATAATACTTCGTTTGACTAGAGGCTTTCTATGAAACTGCTTGTGAGTCCAATTAATAGAGATGAGGCGATCATCGCTTCTGAAGGCGGCGCGGACATTGTGGATGTCAAAAACCCTAAGGAAGGTTCCCTTGGAGCCAACTTCCCCTGGGTAATCAGAGAGGTTAAAGCGGTTGTGAACGGCAGGCAGCCGATAAGCGCAACAATTGGAGATTTAAATTATAAACCCGGAACTGCCGCCCTTGCAGCCCTTGGAGCAGCAGTTGCAGGAGCAGATTATATAAAGGTAGGTCTTTTCGATATCCAGACCGAAGCACAGGCCCTTGAGATGCTTACAAAGATTACAAGGGCCGTAAAAGACTATGACCCGTCAAAAAAGGTTGTTGCCTCAGGTTATTCGGACTATAAACGCATTAATTCGATTTCTCCTTTTTTACTTCCCGCAGTTGCCGCAGAAGCAGGGGTAGATGTAGTCATGGTAGATACAGGCATCAAGGATGGAAAATCTACTTTTGAATTCATGGATGAAAAGGAGCTGAAAGAATTTACCGATCTTGCTCACAAACACGGACTTGAGAATGCAATTGCCGGTTCCCTGAAATTCGAGGACCTCCCTGTACTGGAAAAGATAGGCCCCGATATAATTGGTGTCCGGGGTATGGTCTGCGGTGGAGACCGAAGAACTGCAATCAGGCAGGAACTTGTTGAAAAACTCGTAGCTGAGTGCCAGGCCTGAAAAACTGCGAACCAGTAGATAATACAAAATATAGGTAATCTGTGCTGGCCTGCCTTTCAGGCATGTCAGCCAAAAAATAATTATACATTACATACTTTTCTAATCTAATGTTTATTTTCGGGCATATAGGTATAACTCTGGGAATCTTCTATTTACTGAGCCGTATATTTCCGGAAAAGGATATTCCGGTAGACTTAAAATGGATTGCTTTTGGAGCACTCCTTCCAGACATTATTGACAAACCCCTTGGCAGGATAATCCTTGCTGAAACCATAGGAAGCGGGAGGATATTTGCTCATACACTTATCTTCGCAGTCCTGCTGGGACTGGCTGCATATTACATCTTCCACAAAAAAGGCTGGAAGGCTCCCCTTATTATTGCAGGCGCTTCATTCTGTCACGTGATTGAGGACCAGATGTGGAACTCACCAGGAGCCTTTCTCTGGCCACTTCTCGGGTGGGAATTTCCAAGAGACACGCTTTCCGGAGGCTTCATCGAGTACTTCATGAAGATTCTGAACAATTCATTCAATCCGGCCCATACAGGCGTATTTATTTCGGAAATAATCGGGTTAGGGATAATTCTCCTGTTTGCTGGCAACCTTATCAGGTCAAAAATGAAAGAAAATCACAGAACCACCTCCTGATCAAAAATACTTCCCTTGGCCCCAAAAGCCCTTTTTCAATTCATAGGTAAATAAGTGCTCCAGCCAGTTTGACTGCGGGCCAAAAGAATAAAATAGAGTTAAAAAAGGATCAAAAAGAATTGAAATCCCCCTTATGAATCTTATTACAGGGCTCCAGGTAATTTTTACTTACTGGTTTTTTCTTCATTTTCCTCTTTTTTATGGATTCACTGTTTAACTCATAAATTAGTCATCCTGAGCGTAGCTCACTTTATAATCTATAAATTAGTC
>DUGS01000118.1:617-5076 GCA_013331265.1 Methanosarcina sp. | reverse complement strand
AATTAGTCTGCTTGAGCGAGCGCAGCGAGTGAAACGGACCGCGGGCTCCCGAATCGCAATTCGGGTGGCGAAACTCGGGGAGAAAAGCAAACTCAAGGAGTATGCTTGTAAATTTTTATATCAAGAGAGTCGTAAATCTTGTATAAAGGCATGTCTTCCTGAGTTTCAGAATCGTTTTCAGCTGAAGAATATTCGATTTCGTGCCCGGACACTTCTTCCAGACCCATAGCTTCCGAAAAAGTTGTCACTATAAGGTAGAAAGGTTCGCTTGTAGTGGTATTCTTCAAAGACATTGCTTCCTCAGAACTATTCGAAAGCCTTGATCCAAGACTTGCAGAAGCTTCAGAAGAGACTTTTGACTGTTCCTGGCTGTAGGAAGAGTTTCCTGAAAATGCATAACCCTCTTTTTCTCCAGATGATGTGATATAAGGATATGCTGCTTTTGATTCTATCAGCCACTGTATTCCTTCCACCTCGTTTTGTGGGACAGCTTCCGAGACTCCCCCGGCATATGGGGAACTGAAACAGCTGAAAAACCCTAGAGTCCACAGAAAACCCAGTACAAGGATTGCAGCTCCAAGACCGGTTGGATATCCCTTCCTGAGAAGGACAATATATAGAGAATATCCCAGCAGCGGGATCTGAGCAAAAATAATGAAGCTCAAGTTTGCAAATCTATCTGGGGGATAGGGCATGAATGGGTTCAAGAGAAAGCCCAGTTCCAGGATGAACGAGGCTATATACAGGAGTAAAAAGCGGGGATATCTGCGGACAAAGTAAGGACAAAAGCGTTTGCGGTTCTGCCATACGATTATTGTATTGATTACAACAAAAATTAACGGAATATAATACTTACCATAGTAAAGATTGAAAAGATGTATAAATTCGAAAATTCCGGGTTCCATGCTTGGAATTGTAGCAAAACCTGCAGCTGCCAGGGTCTCAATACGCAAGATAATAGCCGGAAGAAAAGAATCAAAAAATCCTAAAGCGGACTTTGCGCAGAGCAAGAAACCTACTGAAGTAAATGACAGGAAGATAAATAGAGGGATTATTTTTCCTGAAGAGCCGGAGAGGGGATCTCGAGCAAGATTTTTAAAACTGAGGATTTTATTAAAGAGGCCTGACCGCATGACTTTGCCTGCAAAAGTAAGCAGCAGAGCGAAACACAGCAGATACGTAAAGATAAAAGGATGAGACAGTGGGAGCAGAGGTGCCATAAAGATCAAACAAGCAACCATCGCCATCCTGTTTTTACCGGATATTGCATTCCACAGCAAAAGGAGATAGATAGGAACAAGACAAAAAGTAAGGTAATAGGAGACTGTTGATGCCTGGAAGTGACCAAAGTATGGAATGACCGAAGAAAGAAAAGTTACTGTAACTAACTTTTCCCGGCTCATAAAGCCACGATAGAACAGATACATGCCTGTAATAAATATAATTGAGAATAAAATCGGTAAAAAGTGAGATATTGCCTGTGCCCCCATACCTGAAGCAAGAGCCAGAGTTGAGACTAATAAAGGCCCGGTAGGAGATAGATCTGAAAAGGCAGCCATACATGAGGTTCCTGAAATACCGGTATTTATTGCCAGACCTGGATATAAGAATTCATCTCCCCTACCTACTGAAGCGTAACCAAGCATATAAGGGATCATTAATACGATAATTTGAACAAGCACCAGTGCTAAAACCGCACTGATCTTTCTATATGCAAGAAGCACAAAGCAGGCGGAAAGGAAACATAAGAGCAGGATCAGGTAGAAATGGAAAGGAAGCTGCTCATAGATATTAACTGCATATCCTTCAGGCTGGATTTCTCTGAGAATAAAGATACTATAAACAAGCAGTAACAGAGAAATCGAGGTTATTAGATTTAAGATTTTGTTGTTGAGTTTAGACAATGTGTCCCCCATCCTTCCGGAAAGTTACAGAGTCCAGTTCCCATACCTATATTTTAAAGACAGTACCTGAGACAGCACCTATATCATTCTCTGATCGTCTGCTTTCACAGTCAGTCTGTGGCAAGGGAACTTCCGTTCTCAAAATTTCTTTATACATAAGAAATTTTTTATTGTATTTCTCCTTTTTATTTTCCGTGTATGCAATTACGTAATAAATAATTAATTGTTGTTCCCGGTGTGCAGTTTGATACACTATTCTCAAGTTAATTAATGTTCGCATAAATAAAAATACTCAAGAATTAAAGTCTTTCGGACTCTGACAGAGATAATTGTAGACATTTAAGCTTTCCCAGCATTTGTAGAATACATTTTTAGAATATATAGACAAAGGAATAAGGATAGATCCAAGGATAGATCCACAAAAAGAAGTTGTGCTGTAAAAGTTTAATCCTGAAAACAAATGAAAACGCGGTAAAAATCCAGAAAGAAGTTGCTCCAAAATTGGATATTAAGGGGAAGGGTTCGATTTCCTTACGAACCCCAACGCCTTTAAAAAAAGCGAGGAAGGAGCTTCCTTCGAGTGTTTACTTCATTTGTGGATAATATTCTAAGAATCTTATCGACATCGGTAAACCTGTTTGTCGAAGGTTATCAGCGAATTTTTGATAGCCTGTCCACAAGGCATTCTGTGATAGGAGTTCTGCATAAAAATCGGGAAGTTTTTAAACACATGTTACTCCTGGATAATCCCTCAAAGATACCTTCTCAACGTCGCTAAGTTTCCTCAGGATATGCCGGATTCTTTGTTCAATGAGTTTCCCTTTTATGCACCAATAAAAAGGCCTTTTATTTCCAAGAGACGGGAATTTTACACAGGAAATATCCAGTGGATGGAAATAAAATATAGTGTGTCCTCTTTTAAGGCTCTGCATAAGCCCGTCCAGTATAAACGAGGAGCCAAGGAATCGAAGCATAGGACCGCCTGATGCTGGGAACTTCAATCCATGTTGACAATAAGCCCATGGGAACTCAATAAAGCCTCTGTCATTGCCTACTTCAAGTTCGCTTTCCACAGGATAATAAGGACAAGACGAAACTGTCCTGAGAGCGGAATCAGTTTTATTATAAAAGGAATTTACTGAGACAGATGAATCATACTTAAATCCCATCCTTTCGAGGGAATCAATCATCCATCCGCTTACAAGAGCATTTGGTGCCCTGTAACCTATCAGCTTTTCTCCACTGATTTTTTCAAGCATTTTTTTTGCATCCAGAGTTCTTTGCTCAAACTCATCTATACCCATTAGTGGTTTTTTTGTCTCAGGATCTATCTTACAGGCATGGCTCAGCCCATGACAGGCAAGCTCGTGTCCTCTATCTGCAATTGATTCTACCAATCCCGGGTAGTGTTTGATAGTATCTGCAACTACAAAAAAAGTAGCGCTTACATTGAACTCATCAAGGATGTCCAGAACCCTTTTCGTAGGCTCACTTAAGAAATCATACCTGCCTTGCCAGGTCCTAAAGAATTCGTCTACACTCCTGTAAACCGAAAAAGGAGAGCTGCAGACGGAAGGAATATGATACCAATCTTCAAGATCAACTGTAACCGAAAGACTACCGTTCATGAAATCCCTCAATACGAGCTATATTTGCATGTATCGTGAAACCAGACTGGAAGTTTCAATAAGAATGGGAATTTAGTAACTACTCGTATCCCCACTGGCTTAGAAAGCCTCCCCAATAAAAGGAACATCTTAAGAGTATAAAAGATTTTTTGAGATCTCGTAAGAAAGAAAAGGACAAAGAAGAAAGGGATTAAAGAAAAATTATCGTAACAGTGAAAACGAAAAAATAAACATTATTAAAAGGATAAGTATAAATATAAGATGATTTTCGATGGTCTGAAGTCTTTTTTCGACAGATATGGCATCAGGCAAAGGGGTCATACCACTGTTTTTAGTTAGAGTAGTTATAACTTAAAACTAAATAGTTTAGCTAAAAACCTGCTGTCGAATATCAATAGAGGAAAAGACAGGGATCAATGAAGAAAAAATGAATAATTTATTGTATATATTTTTCCACAGTTTAGAAATAGAGATTATTGAACATCTTGAAATTTAGAAAAAACAAAAAATAGAATCTAGAGACTGTAATACTTCTTGAATCTACAGCTCAAATATGGAAGTTTGTGCAACTTTCTCTTAAAAATATTGCCTTTTATCGTCGAAATATACATACAGAAATATAAAGTGCCCCTGATACTGTATAAAAATATTACAAGAAATATCAAAAATAATTTATAATATGACTACATAATATTCAAAGTTAACTCAAAATAATATAAGTAAACAAAAGTTTCATAGATGAGTTGACCGGCCTAAAAGTGACGGCTAATAAGAGCAGGAAATATTGATTTGAAAAAACATCCTGTAATTATTATAGGTTTTTGAAAAAAATCCAGAGCCAGAACTTATAAGGTCCGCCACCTCCAATGACTGATACCTATAATGTGATTGGAGAGTGAGACTCTGTGTGCAACGTGTCCGCCCCAC
>DUGS01000118.1:0-408 GCA_013331265.1 Methanosarcina sp. | reverse complement strand
GATAGATTCAAAAATATTACGCAGGCGTAACATAGATTTTTGAATTACCGTACAGATCCGACATAATTAGATATTTGGAATAGACTCGGTCTAATTAGATAGTTCGGAAAAGCATTACGAGTACGTAATATGGAATTTTTGAGTTTACTCGAATTCTAAATCCAATCCAGAGGCGATACGATGCAAAAAATGAGTCCAGGAACCCTATTCCTGACAACATGTCTTAGTTTAACAACCATTCCTGACAACATGTCTTAGTTTAACAACCGTATGTGCTTTGGGAAAATATACTTCAACCCGATAAATTTTTTGAGTTTGCTCAAGATTCCAAACCCAACCCAAAGGTGATACGATGCTAAAAAGACAGATAGGAACCCTATTCCTGGTAACATGCCTTATTTTAACAAC
>DUGS01000205.1:30288-39455 GCA_013331265.1 Methanosarcina sp. | reverse complement strand
GTCAACTTCCAAACGAATACATTTAAACGAATACATTTCCATTGGTCATCGGTTAAATTGGTCATCGGTTAAGGAATTATCTTGCCCGAAAGCTATCGATTTTGCACCAGAAACCTATCTTAAATTTTGGTCAATTTACATGAAATCGATACCCAGTTCCAGCCCATAACAAATCAAAATTTTTGGTAATTGTCGCGAAAATGGAGCCAATTGTTGCGAAAATGGAGGCAACACAACCAGTTAAACTGTTCTCGTTTTTCAGCCAAATCAGGTTAAAGCTTTTTCTCAACTTCCTTTCTTGTTCTTTGTTATTTTATTTCTTTGTATAATTCCAAATGAAAGAGAACAGAATTTCCAGAACAGAATTTCCTATCCCACACCAGAAGTAGAATCGGAAAGGGGGTGAAAGTCTACACCTTGCATGCCTTAAAGCAAGGAGAAGTACGAAAACCACATGGGAGAGGTTATCTTGAACATCAAAGTCAAACATTGCATTTCCTCTCCTTTATAATTTTTTTACAAATTAAACAGTTTTTGAGCCTGAGAAAGATTGATACTTATTTATATTTCACAAAATACAAGAATTGAAAAGTAAATATATATTAAATTTACAGAGCCTCGGGACAATGGATACTATTTTTAGAAAATTGGGGGGAATCCGGTCATTAAAAATGTCTTTGAGAAGCTTGGGGTATTTATCCATAATAACCGCCTGGTCATACTTATTGTCTTTTTCCTATTCATCTTATTAGCAAAGCAGGGTGCACAGGAAATTTATATGGTCTCAGGAACGGAGACCTTTGTAGGAAAAGATTCGAAGCTTTACCAGGACTACGATCACCTTTACTTAAACATATTTGGAACCGAATCTCTCGTAGTAATAATAGAAGGAAATGAGGTAAAATCTGCGGATTTGATGAAAGCTGTAGATCGGCTTGAAAAGCAACTCCAGTCCACCGATGGGGTTGTGGAGACAACAAGTGCGGCTTCTATTATAAAGAAAATAAATTATCAGATAACAGGAAAGTCCAGGATACCAGAGACCGATGCAGAGATCAAGGCAATTATTGATGGATATCCGCAGATATTCGCAAAAGTAGTCCCTGATGATACACATATGTTGATCTCTGTAACAATGTCAGGGTCCACCTCAGATGACAAACAAAAAGAAATTTTAGAGGCAACCAGAGAAGCTGTCAAGTTTTCTAATTTTCCTCCTTCATACAGTCTCAAAGTAACAGGTGATCCAGCTTTCCAGATTGAAATGAACGAAGCGATGAGCAGGAGTATGGGGTCACTACTCTTGCTTGCTGCCGTATTTATGGTAATCGTGCTAAGCCTTGTTTTCCGGCACGTCCGATGGAAACTGCTGCCTTTGCCGATTGTTTTGCTTGGCATCATATACACTTTCGGAGCTATGGGTTTTCTGGGGATTCCCCTATCAATGGTTTCCATGGCAGCTTTTCCGGTACTCATAGGGCTTGGTATTGATTATGCAATCCAGTTTCATAACAGAATTGAGGAAGAGCTGCATAAAGAAGGAAACAAATCCATATCCATTATAACAACACTGAAACACACCGGACCTGCCGTACTCATAGCTCTTTCCATGACCGCTCTGGGCTTTGTTTCTCTGTTTACATCTACAGTTCCCATGATACAGGATTTTGGGAAACTTCTCACGATAGGCATAATAATGTGCTATCTGGCAGCCATGTTTGTCGGGGTAGTTACCGTTTACACCTTCGATGATATCTCGAAAATACGCCAGTCGAGGAAAAGGAATAAAGAATCAAAACCGGCAGAAACAGATGCAGAGCATGTTTCTTCCGGGAAGCCGAAAACCAGCATTGTAGAACAGATTCTTGAAAAAATTAATGATTTTTCAATAAATAACCGTATACTGGTACTTGGCACTGCAACTCTACTCTGTATCGGGGGTATATATGCAGATGAGTCTGTGGGTGTCGAGACTGATATATACACTTTTGTTCCCCAGAACTTACCAGCTCTTCTGAACCTGGAACATATGAAGGATATCATTGGGGGAACTGATGAACTTAACCTCATAATAAAGGTAAAGGATAATGCTGACCCTGAAGTTCTTAAGTGGATTGACAGGTTCAGCGAACATGAAACTCAAAGGCGATACATTTTAAGCGCTTCAAGTATCGTGCCTCTTGTAAAGGAGTTAAACGGCGGCACAATTCCGGACACTAAGGATGAAATTGAGGCAATATATGATAAAATTCCTGAATCCCAGAAGGACAGATATGTGTACGGCAAAAATATGCTTCTTTTAAATTTTAACATTGGAAATGCCGTTTCCGACATAAAGACCGAAGGGGTTGAAGAGTTAACCAAAATAATACAGAAAGATATACAGTGGATGCAGGCTCCTCCGGGTGTCACAGTTACGATCACAGGGGACTCAGTGATCTATATTGAAGTTCTGGGAGCACTTACAGAAGGAAGAATTTTTATGACATATCTTGGGCTGTTCCTTGTTCTGGGAGGCCTTATGGTGGTTTACAGGGACTGGCTAAAGGCTCTGGCTGCCATTATTCCAATGTTCATAGTGACTGGCTGGTCAGGGCTGGTAATGAAGTTTCTGCAAATTGATTACACTCCTATGACTGCAACCATGGGAGCACTTATCATTGGGATAGGTTGCGAGTACTCGGTTCTCATGATGGAAAGATACTTTGAAGAAAAAGATCACGGAGCCGAACCCCTGCAAGCTATACACAGGACAAGTAACAGTATCGGAGCCGCACTTCTTGCATCAGGATCAACGGTTATTGGAGGGTTTGCAGCTCTGACGATATCTCCTTTTCCTTTAATAAGAGACTTCGGGACAGTGACAGTTATTGATATAGTACTCGTACTGGTTGCAACCTTCCTTGTATTTCCGCCCCTTATCACATTACTGGACACCTGGAGGGAAAAAAGAAGAGGAATTCAGGCTCCAAAAAAAGCAAATAATCTAAAGGGGGCCGAGATCCAGTGAAAAAACCCCAACAAAACACACTAAAGAAGACAGTTAATACATTCTTTGCAATTGCAGTTTTTCTTTCATTTATCTCAATAATTGCCTTTAAGGCTTCGGGAAATGAGGATGAGGAAGACTTCCTTATTCCAGGCAGAGGGTACTCGGTGGACTATTATGAAAGCTACGGAGAGCCGAAAATCAGGGCTTCAGTTACTGGAGACACAGAATTCGAAAGGGGAGAAGAAGCAGACATTCAAATAAAAATTGCAAATTCGGGTACAATTGAAGGTTTTAAGCGGCTGTATGCAAACCAGAAAAACATTCCTGATTCCAGAGAGGAATCTATTGCCCTTGCCGAGATGGAGGCAGAAAAGAATTGTACGACGGCCAGAGGCATTAAAGCGAACCTGACGTCAGGATCGGACTATATTGAGATAGAGTCTACAACAAGTCTCCAGACTGTGGACAAACTTGAAACCGGGCACATGCAAACTCTCAAATTCACCATACTTATTGATAGTACTGCTCCTGGTGGAGAGTACGAACTGAAGCTTCCCGTGACTTATGAATTCCAGAAGAACGCTCTGACAGAGACTTCAGATGTGATAAACCTCGGGATTACTAACCCGGAATATACAAGGGAATACTCTACAAAAAATATTACCCTTCCCATTAAAATATCGATTAAAAAAGAACCAGTTTTTAAGATAAGTGACGTCTCAGGAAGTTTAACACAGGGTTCAGCAAATATCGTAAACATCACTTATACTAATACGGGGGAGGCTACAGCTGAGGATGCCGAGGTCAGGTTTGTTGCCATGAAACCCCTGAGCACCAGAAATACGATTTTGAGGCTCGGAACAATCAGTCAGGGAGAAAGCCGGGTGGCATCACTTGAAATTTCGGTCGATCCTGAGGCCCTGGTGAAAAATTACAGTATTGACAGTGAAATAAAGTATATAGATGACGACGGAGAAACCAGGCTTTCCGACAACATGAAGGTGGACGTGCCAGTTGAGCAGGCCGAATCGAAAATAAGCAAAATTTTGATAATTGGGATATTGCTAGCTCTTTCCTTAATCTACATGATTTTAAAGATGCTTCGTAACAGGAAAAATGTTGGTGAGGATGATTCAGGTGATGAGAATGATTAAAAAGAGAAATATTAAAAAGAGAAATCCCACTGTAATTGTAACCCTCTTTATGATGCTACTCTCAATAGTGCCTGTAGAGGCAATAGTACCTGAAAATTTTGACATTAGTGAGAATTACTATACGGTATATGGGGAGCCTGAAATCAATGCTACACTTATTGGAGACAACCAGTACTCCAGAGGAGATACTGTAACCCTTAGCATAGAAATGATGAACAAAGGCACTATATCCGGCTTCGAAACCGAGAATGAAGTAGACATGGGGGATTATGTAGATGAGATTCTCCAGCAGTCAGAAATGGAGTATGAGTCACAGGCTACAACAGCTGTAGGCATCCTTGCAACCCTTAAATCCGATGATCCAGATGTTAAGGTTAAATCAGGAGCTCAGCAAGCAGGTAGTCTCAAGCAGGGAAAACAAAGTCCAAGTCCTACAAAGTTCACCATAGAGATCAATAAAAACGCTTCTGCAGGCACGTATCCCCTGACTCTTGAACTTTCGTACCAGTACCAGAACAATGTTCAGGTAGGTGGAGACGAATTTGATAGTGCTACAGGCATTGTGACAAATAAGGAAGTAGGCATCTGGTATGAAAACAAGACTCAGACTCAAACCATAAATATAGAAGTTAAAAAGGAACCTTACTTTGAAGTTTCAAACGTAACAGGTAACCTTTACCCTAATGAGGGTGGAATACTTCGTGTCACATACAAAAATACCGGAGAAGAACCTGCAAAAGATGCGACCGTTAGACTCAGTGCAGCCGATCCTTTCAGTACAACTGATGACCAGGCTTACCTTGGAACGTTGAATCCGGGAGAAGAGGCTGTTGCTGTTTTTAATCTGGATGTAGATGAAACTGCAACTCCTAAACCATATTCTTTGAACAGTGAGATCCTTTATGAAGATGCCGACGGGCACGACCAGATCTCTGACAGTATTAAGATCAACACACAGGTCTTACCTTCTGAAAAGAAGCTTCTGGGATACCAGCTTGGAACATGCATCATATTCATGATTCTAGCAGTTTGGTTTGTCGTGCTAAGAAAGAAGAAACAGGAATGAAGTTGAAAAGAACTGGAGTCATGTATTGAGTTTTGGGATGAGCTCGTACAAGAGTATTCCTGACCAGATTTGTAGCTGACCAGATTTGTTGAAAATCGTTCATTTGTTTGGATGTATTTTTTTGGATGTGATGCAAAAATAATTATGCTATTTTAATTAATATAATATATGTTCTAACTTTTACGATTCCAGGCTTTTAAGTCGATTGGTCGTTTATTGGTCGTTTATATTTATCAAGTATTGAGATTATGAAGATTAAAAGGGGGTACTTACTTCATGGAATCTGCATTGAAAATAGGAAGCATACTGGGTATACCTATCAGACTGCATATAACTTTTCTTTTTATTCTTCCCGTTTTTGCATACATATTTGCAATCAATCCATACCCTTATGGCTTTCAGGAAGTTGAGCCGACTGCGACAAAATACATACTTTCAACCCTGACCGCAATTCTGCTTTTCGCATCAATCCTTTTACATGAGCTTGCACATTCATACATGGCAAAACGATACGGAGTTAATATTGAGAGTATCACGCTTTTCCTTTTCGGAGGGGTATCTTCAATGGAAGAGATTCCAAGAGATCCCGGGCAGGAAGCAAAAATGGCTTTTGCAGGACCTTTAACGAGCCTGGTCATAGGCACTGGCTCTCTGCTAATATATAGATATATGATTGTACCAATTCCTGTACTTTTCGAAAATCCTGTTTTTCTGATAATCTGGATTCTTGGAGTCATGAATATAGTGCTTGGAATTTTCAATCTGCTGCCCGCTTTTCCGATGGATGGAGGCAGAGTACTCCGTTCTTTTTATGCCAGGAGGATGTCTTATGTTAAAGCCACCCAGAGTGCAGCTGCCGTAGGAAAACTTTTTGCTTTTCTGATGGCTATTTTCGGAATCCTTGTAGGAAACCTCTGGTTTCCTTTGATCGCTCTCTTCATTTATGTTGGCGCCTCTGAAGAAGAACGCTCTACTCAAGCATCCGTAACTCTAGAAAATATTCTAATAAAAGATATAATGACAAAAGATGTAGTTTCAGTGTCCCCTTCCATGAATGTTGAAGATCTTGTTCATTTCATGTTTGAGAAAAAACATATGGGTTATCCCGTAATAGAAGATGGTGACCTGAAAGGGATAGTAACATTTACCGATATCCGGCGTGTTCCTACTCTTAATCGCTCTGTTATGCGGGTTTCAGATATTATGACAAGAGATATAATATCTGTTCCTTCTAATGCACAGGCAATCGATGCTCTCAAACTGGTTACATCAAAAAATATAGGGAGAGTTCTGGTAATTGATAACGGGTCACTTGTAGGAGTACTTTCCAGAACAGACCTGGTCAGGACTCTCAAACTCAGATCAGAATAATTGACCATCTTGAATATGGATCATCTTGAATATGGACCAGGTTAGAATGGTAACCAAAAATTCAATTTCTTAAATTATAGTTTAAGATATAGTTTAATACCTTTGAAGTGTAGTTTTATCTCAAATGTATAGTTTTATATTTTTGAAGTATAGTTTAATATCCCAGATTTAATCTCCTGGATATGAGCTTGGTACCACGCAATACGATTTAAGTATTTGACGTTACGGCACAAATAGTCTCATATTCAGATCAACATATTAGCACGTATCGATTGGTTATGTTTAGATTGACTGTTTACAGATCAGCTACTTACAGATCAGCTACTTACAGATCAGTTATATAACATGTGTAACTTATTCCATGTGTATAGTTTAATAATATCATGCATTAAATTACTTGTACGCTAAACCGTTCATTTGATATTTTCAAATTCGCGGCAGTAAGTGTTTAAATTCGGAAGTATAACGGATAAAGTAGTATATTCTGGTAATGGGCTGAATGCAGATAATGTACTCGAATAGCAGTACATATCAACACAATGAAATGCTATGTTACATAAATTTTTATCCGGCACTTTTAATCTGCCGCAGCAAGAGACTGATCATGAAAAAATCCGAAATTACAGATTCTCAGGACATGGATCCTGAATACAATTCTCATAGTTCATCTCAGGAGTCAATATACTCTATGGACAAATCCACAACAGAATCCAAGGAAAACAATGTTTCTGACGGGAAGTTTAAATTTTCTGATTCTTCAATCAACAAGCAAGAGGAAACAAGGACTTCTGTGCCGGTATCTACAGCAGAAGTCGGACAGGTTGAGGTGAAGCTCGATACATGTGCCGAGCCTATTCCGGAGCCTCTTCCTGCTTCAGCTTCAGAGCTTTCAATTCCTTCTCCCCAGCCTCAAATTCCGGAAGGGAACAATCCTGCTGTTAAGTTTCAACCTTCAAAAATTGTGCTTATAGGCACGGCACACGTTTCCGAAAAAAGTGTAGATGAAGTCAGAAACGCGATTAGAAATCTTAAACCTGATATCGTAGCCGTCGAACTTTGCAGAGCACGTTACGATTCTCTGAAAGGAAATGTTCCGGAGACGAGTCAGATTCCAATAAAGGAAATTCTTACTGAAGGAAAAGTGTATTACTACCTTGTCCATTGGCTGCTTGCTTATGTGCAGAAAAAGATCGGTGATGACATGGGTGTAAAACCCGGTTCCGAGATGATTTCCGCAATAGAAGAAGCAGAAGCTTCAGGAGCTAAAGTAGCTTTAATCGACAGGGATATTCAGGTAACGCTCCAGCGTTTCTGGGGCCGCATGAAATTCACCGAGAAAATAAAGATGCTCGGTTCTCTCATAGGCGGTCTGATAGGAATAGGAAAAGGAGCCGAGATTGATATAGATCAGATTACTCAACAGGATGTAGTCACAGCCCTTGTCAATGAGCTCAGAGAATTTGCCCCAACTGCAGCTGAAACTCTCATAGATGAACGGGACGCATACCTTGCAGGAAGTATTCTCAGGACCGCTGCAGGCGGAAACAAAACTATTGTTGCAGTGATTGGAGCCGGACATAAACCAGGGGTAATTAATTACCTGAAGAACCCAAAGAGCATTCCGCCTCTTGGCTCTCTTATGGATGTTCCTAAAAAGCGCTTTAGCGTTGGGAAAATTATCGGCTTTGTTTTTGTCGGAATTATACTTGCGTTCTTTTTGCTGCTCCTGCTTTCCGGTGTTCCGATGAAGCTCCTTTTAATAGCTTTTGGGTGGTGGTTCATTATCACAGGAACGCTGAGTGCAATCGGCACCATGCTTGCAGGCGGCCATCCTTACTCGGTTCTGACCGCTTTTTCGGTTGCATGGCTAACCACACTGCACCCTCTAATTGCCGCAGGCTGGTTTGCTGGTCTTGTAGAAGCAAAACAGCGAAACCCTACTGCTGCAGACATAAAAGCCCTGGCAGGAATAGAAACCTTCAGGGAGATGTTCAAAAACAAGTTTATGCGAGTCCTCCTTGTCGCAAGCTTTGCAAATATAGGAAGCATGGCAGGGACTTTCATTGGAGCTTATGTTATGATGCACGTCACTGGCATTGACCCGAGGGATATTCTCCTTTCCGGGTTTAATGCGCTCGGGCTCTGAAATCAGTTCTGTGGATAAAGTGATATCTGGCAGCGAGGTAACCTCTCTGCCTTCCAGAATTTTCCTATTTTTTTATTCTTTAGTTCACAACTCATATTTTCCTTTCATGAAGAAATTCCTTGTTGTACATACAATCCATTTCCAATGCAGGATAAGGTGGATAATTACAATAACTGACATCAGGATTCCAGCTCTACTGTGTATCCAGACCCACGCAGCTTTCGTTAACCCCATATACACCAGATATCTGCCCCTTTGAGCTCCCGAAGGGATGAAAAAATACATGAAAAAACCTGTGCCTGCAACTCCAAAAAACAGGGTTGTCAGGGCAAGATCTACCAAATAATTGAGTTTTTGTTTGTTCAAGTTTCTATTCCTCACTTTTCTCTGAAAAAATAATTTGGTCCGAAAAATAAAAAGGTATTTGAGAAGCATGTG
>DUGS01000205.1:28830-29985 GCA_013331265.1 Methanosarcina sp. | reverse complement strand
AGATCTGAATTCTCAGAAGAGATCGTGAAGTTTGAACTGGTACTTACCCAGTTTGCCGCCGTAATTGCCTGCGGAAATCTTCTTGATTCCGGGGACAGTTACTGCAGCTTCTATTCCGGCTTTCATGGCTGCTTTTATGCTTGCTTCATCAAGCCCGTTAATGACAATTTCATAAACAGCATTGACATCGTCAGGAATTTCGGTGTTTTCCACTTTGTCCTTTATGGAGGGGCAGAATTTTTCATTTGCAGTAGCTTTCAGGAATTTATACTTGTTTGCTCCGGACTTGGACCCGCTTGCAACAATGCCTCCTGGGAAGGGGGTAATTGTACCTTCAAGTTCTGCAATTGCATCTACAGCGGCTTCGGCTGCGGTCAGTGCACTCATCTGTGAGTCTCCGAAGATAAAGAAGTTCCCGCCTGCAATTCCGGCTATTGCTCCGATATTATCTTCAGTCACAAAGTCTCCTTCCATGATAGGGACTTTGTACACTTTGCGGCCTGCAACCTGGGCTTCGGACTCCGTGCCGTCTGCGAAGAATTTGAGTTTAAAGCCGACATTAAACTGTTTCTCAGAATCAGGTAGCCCGTTAAAGACTGCAGTTGTAGGAGCGGTAAGCACGCACTGCCCTATCCTTTCGAGCAGCTGTTCTTCGAGAGCTTCATATTTGAAAGTACAGATCTGAATATAAGCTCCAGGTCTCCCGTCAGGAGTCTCACTGGGGCTTGCGAATCTTTCAATTCCCGCTTCAGCAGGGCACATTATAACTGATGTCCCAAAACCAGTAGCTTCAGTGGCTGCTACCTGAGCCCAGCGTTTTGTGGCTGCTGTTATGAGCACTCGTGAAATCTTGATCGGAAACGCTTCTGCATATGTATCTTCAATTTCTACTCCGTTAATTTCCATGAAATTCCCCTAGTTTAAATTTCGTTGTTTTTTATAACGTCTAGGCTTGATGCCTTCTATAAACAGCACCCTTCTATAAACAGCATATTTCAGTTCGGTTTAACATCTAAAATATTTTAGTATTTGCATTAGTACATTCTAGCATATTCCAGCCCAGCATGTTCCAGCGCAGTCCATCTAGTCCTTTATTTTTAGCCTGCTATAGATATTCTTGAACTATTTGTACTGTTTAAATCTATGCTGTTTAAA
>DUGS01000205.1:28221-28622 GCA_013331265.1 Methanosarcina sp. | reverse complement strand
TAAATCTATGCTGTTTAAATCTATACTGTTTAAATCTATACTGTTTAAATCTATACTGTTTAAATCTATGCTGTTTTGAATTGGTCGTTCCACGCTGATTGACAATGCTCGGCTGTATTTCTTGTGCCGTATAGAAAAAGTCACATATTTACAGTGTCACTTAATCTCAGGCATACACTTAAAGTTTTATGGTATTTTATTTTCTCTGATTTTTATTAACCGGTTTCAAGCATTAGTTTTCTTGCCTGTAATCGATTAGCTAATGAATGTCTATTATAATATTTAAATCAAATATATAATTTTTCGAAGAAAAGAAATCAAAAAAAGTTTTATGGTATTTTAGAATGAATTAAAGAATAAATTATTCCAACCAAACCAATATTTATTGTATGAGTATCTTA
>DUGS01000205.1:24546-28035 GCA_013331265.1 Methanosarcina sp. | reverse complement strand
AGTATCTTAGTAAGAGTATCTTAGAGAAGTGCTTTGTTACTCTCAAATTACTTTATCCCCTTTGAGAACTGTCTTTATTAGGAGATCGCCAGTAAAAGTATCGAATATTACGGTGCGTCCGTAGTTTTTCCCGGTATCTTCAGCTATAATCGGCACTCCCAGTTTTCTCATAGTTTCTCTCGCACTTTTTATGTTTCTCTCACCTATGCTCAAGTGTGAATTTTCAAACATCCCCGCTCCTCCAACAATTTTTGCCTCAAGTTTTTCTCTGAAACCTCCTCTTTTAATTATTTCGTCTACAAGATACGCTATTCCCGCATCTGTAAATTTGGCGGGATTATCTTTTATCCTTGTATCTTTTATATTTGGAAGCATGGTGTGGAGAAGGCCTCCTATTTTTTCCTGTCTATCATAGATGGTTATTCCCAGGCAGGAACCCAGTCCGGAGGTTTTAATTTTTACAGGGCTTCTGGCTATTGCACAGTCCCCTATCCCCACCATAACTATGCCTGAATCGGCCAAATTGTAAAAACCTCCTTAGATTCCATAATATCATAACTTGCTGGTTCAAGCGTTGCTAGTTTGTGTTGTACCGTTTACTGTTCTGCTAATTTTAATACGATAAATTAGGGATAACTTGGTAAATTATGGATTTTGATCAATCATTGAGTTGATTCTTTTTAATAGAAGTTTAAGAGATTCCGGATCAAGTAATGTCAGTATATTCCCTTTGATTCTCTTTTCTTTTATCAGAAACTCTGCATCAAGTATGAGTGCAAAATCTGCTATGTAACCCATTTCTGTAATAGCTGAATTGAAAATGGAGTCAGACATATCATATGCTATATAAGGCGTTGATATCGAAAGATTAAGTTTCAAAAACTCCGCAAGGGAAGTTATGTAGGTTCCTGCCAGGATATGACTGATTTCTTCAATTAACGACAGATTTAAAGAATCTGTCAGATCTATTTTTTCTTCATCATCTGAGAGATCCAGACAGAGGCTTCTTGCACTGTTTTCAGAGAAAAATATAAGGATATAACCATTGAGGTCTTCTTTTATACGCATTAATGTACCTAGCACAGGAGATTCTGAAAAGCCTGTTATTTTCGGTATATCTTCGATTAATCCAAACCTTGTATCGGGAACTCTGGTACATACAAAACTGTTTATGAGTCTGGAAAGAGAGGCTGCTGAGTTTCCTATCCCAATATTTCCTATTTCTTTCAAAGCTCCATATTCAAATTCGCTCAAGCTTGTGATCTCTTCCATGAACTTCCTCCTTCAGTTTTCCGGTTTCAGCTTTCCCGGACCTTTCAGGTTTTTTTAATTCTTTTAATCCTTTACTTTTAATCCTTTACTTTTAATCCTTTAATTTTTTATGTTTCTCTGATTTTTCCGATTTTTCAGTTTTTTATATTTTCCAGATCTCTAAATATCATTACTCTAAATGTCTTTAGTTTCTTTAATATACAGACGTTCTCTTGAATTGTAAGTCTTAAAGTGATTTGAGGCGGCTCCCAGTAGTGTTTCGGCTTTTCCTATCACAAGGAATCCTCCTCTATTTAATGCCTTATGAAAATTAAGCTGCAATTGTTCTTGAACTTCTTTTTTAAAATATATCATAACGTTTCGACAGATTATAAGGTCAAAACGGCCTGTACAGGATTCCGATATCATATCCTGCCTTTTAAAACGTATCATACTTTTTAACTGGTCGGAAACCTGGTATGTTTCGTTCAGTTTCACAAAGTAGTTTTCTTTTGTACTTGCATCTACATTTTTAAGTACATTTTCAAGGTAAACTCCTTTTTGGGCTTTTTCAAGGCTTAAAGTGTCAATATCAGTGCCTATAATGCTTATTCTATACTTATTATAGTCTCTATTAAGAACTTTGTGTAGTAAAATGGCAAGAGAATAGGCTTCTTCTCCTGTTGCACAGCCTGCACTCCAGATGCGGATTGATTTTATAAGCGAATCTGATCTGGATTTTATCAGAAAAGGAATAACTTCTTTTTCAATTACCTCAAAGGTTTCCGGGTTTCGGAAAAATTCGCTGACATTTATTGTAAGGGCTTTAATAAGATATTCGTATTCTTCTGAGTCCTTTTTCAATAGTCTGAGGTATTCTCCGTAGTTCTCTGAACTGGTAGCTCTGACCCGGACATTAACTCTTCGCCTGAAGTGGGCTTCTTTGTATTGCTCACAATTAAAACCAGTACTTTCCTTAATCGCTCTTTTTAATAATTCGAATCCTATATCTTCCTCAAGATTCTTGCCTATCTTTATTTTCTCTTCGTCTGTCTGTACTCTATATTTATTTAGTTTCATTCACGTTCATTTCACCTGCATTCATTTATTCTCTTATCATTACCCTTATTACTCTCTTAAATTAAGATTTCAGGTTATGGAGTTAATGTCAAGGATTAAAATGACACTTCCATCCCCCATGATTGTTGCTCCTGCGAATCCCCGGGTTTTTTCCAGCAACCTGCTTTTGAAGTTTTTCATAATTACTTCCTGCTTTCCGAGCAGTGAGTCCACAACAAGTCCTATGTATTGTCCGGCTTTTTCTACTATAACAACAACCAGGCTTTCTTCACTCTGGCCGGCAGGCAATTGAAACAGCTTACGTAATCTCAGCAGGGGAAGTGCTTTTCCATTTATCACAACAACCTCCTCACCCCTGATGTGCCTGACTGCTTCACTTTCTACTGAAATACTTTTTACTATACTGGTAAAAGGAATTGCATACCTTTCCATTTCAACCTTTACAAGCATAGCTTGATAAAGAGAGATTGTTATGGGCAACCTGAGTTCGAACCTTGAACCTGACCCGAGTTTTGATTCTACTTTTATGGAACCTCCGAGCCGTTCAATTCGGTTCTTTACAATGTCCATTCCAACTCCTCTGCCTGAAAGATCTGTGATCATACTGGCAGTACTGAGTCCTGGTGTGAAAATTAGCTGTATTAATTCTCTCTCAGAAATCTTTTCGGCTTCCTCTTTTAAAATGAGTCTTTTTTGCAGTGCAGCTTTTAGGATTTCTTCTGCATCTATTCCTCTTCCATCATCTTCAATCCTGATAAGAACATGGTTTTGCTGCCTTGAAGCTGTAATCATTATATTGCCGGTTTCCTCTTTCCCAAGCTCCACACGTTTTTCAGGAGTTTCTATTCCGTGGTCCACTGCATTTCTTAACAGGTGCACCAGAGGGTCTCCAATTTCTTCCATAATGGCTCTATCGATCTTGATTTCTTTTCCCTTTATTATAAGGTTAATTTTTTTATTTTGCACCTTTGCAAGGTCCCTTATCATTCTGGGAAAAATATTGGTTATATGATCAAGAGGTATCATTCTTATTTCTAACACTTCTTCTTGAAGCTCCCTGGTCAGCTTCTGGTATTCGGAAAGTGCAAACTCCAGATCCTTTGATTTCGATTCCCTTGTAAGCTCTTTTACCCTGCTTCTGTTTATTACGAGCTCACC
>DUGS01000205.1:24141-24346 GCA_013331265.1 Methanosarcina sp. | reverse complement strand
ACAAGGTTCATCAGCTTATCTAACTGCTCCATGCTGATCCTTGAACTCTGTATTTTTGGGCCCTGTTTCTTTGAATTCTGTTTCTGTATTCTTGAGCTTTGTATGTTTTTTACTTCGGAATCCGTTCCAGTATAAGTAAAGCTCTCTTTTTCTTTTTGCTCATCACTTATACTTTCGAGTTTCTTTTTTTCTTCCTTTTCTCTTT
>DUGS01000205.1:22726-23852 GCA_013331265.1 Methanosarcina sp. | reverse complement strand
CTTTTCTCCTTCTCTTTCCCCTTTTTCTATTTTTTCTTCTTTTCTCCTTATTCTTTTATCTACAGAAAAGGTGCCTGATTCATTTTTTTGAGGAACAGTTTCTTCTGAGTAGTTATTTATAGTCCTGAGAGTTTTCAAAATCTTTTCGGCATCAGGATAAGAGTTATCACCTTCACTTCTATTGTTTTTTCTCCCTTCTGTTTTATTTACCATGTCTGTGCAGACGTTCTCAACAAGTCCCTCCAGAGAGTCCAGACATTCGAAAAGGATGTCAATTAAAAAAGAATCAAAGGTTAGCTTTCCTGTACGGAATTTATCAATCAGGCTTTCCATCTCATGTGTTAGTTCGACAATCTGTTTGAACCCCATGGTTGCAGCCATGCCTTTGAAAGTATGAGCTGAACGGAATAGTACATTCATATGCTCCGTATTTTCAGGGTTATGTTCAAGCGCCAGCAGGGAATCGCTCATTTCTTTAATGTTTTTTTCAGATTCAGACCTGAAAATGCACATATACTTCGACATTTCCATGATTTTGCCTGCCCTTGTAAACGTTATACTCCTGAAAATTACCTTAATTTACGGTAAATAAAAAAATTATGTAACTATTCTACTTAAAGTTCATTTGATTATTCTGATGATTTCTTCAGTCATTTTACCCGGGAGCACGAGGTCTGCCAGTTTTCGTCTTACAATCTCTCCAGGCATTCCGTATACAACACATGAACTTTGGGATTCTGCTATTACATTACCCATCTTTTTGATCCTTCAGCTCTTTCCCCAAAGCTGACACTATAATTACAGGAGTGGGGAATTCTTTCATTATATGGGAAAGAGTCTTAAGGCCGTCAATGACAGGCATTATATTATCTAGATTATCTAGAAGTACTATATCAGGTTTAAATCTCTTGATTTTTTCGAGTCCGTCCTTTCCGTTGACTGCAGTTCCGATAACACTGATCTTCGGATCCTGATTCAGAATATCGGAAAGAACTTTGCGAATCAAGGCAGAATCATCCACGATGAGCGCGTGGATAATCATTTCAAGCACTTTCTGTTGAATGTTTAATTTAAAATTCGTTTTTATTTGGCTCCGATTTGACCCACATTATTTGACCACATTATT
>DUGS01000205.1:22257-22476 GCA_013331265.1 Methanosarcina sp. | reverse complement strand
CCACATTATTCGACCACATTATTTGATCACATTATTTGGCCCACATTAGATCTGGTTTATCTCACTGAGGGTCAATTTAGTTATCCCAAGCTCAAAATCTTACTTCAGCAATCTCGTATTTAGTTCCGGATCTTACTACCTGAATTCGGTCAATTTTGTTTGGCAAGGTTAATTTGGTTCGGTAAGGTTAATTTTGTTCGGCAAGGTTAATTTGGTTCG
>DUGS01000205.1:20566-22026 GCA_013331265.1 Methanosarcina sp. | reverse complement strand
AAGGTTAATTTGGTTCGGTAAGGTTAATTTGGTTCGGCAATTTTTCTAATTACATCAAGCATGCCATCTGGCTCAAAAGGCTTTACTATAAAGCCCATAGCACCTATTTTCATAGACTCAGTTATCAAAGCCTGTTGCCCAAGAGATGAACACATTACTACTTTTGCATCAGGATCCATTAAAAGAAGTTTTTGCAATGCTTCCTTACCGTCCATATCTGGCATTATTATATCCATTAGCACAAGGTCAGGTTTTACCTCAAGGTATGTCTGAACTGCTTCTTCCCCATCACCTACCGCAGCAACCACCTCGTGTCCGTGTTTTAGAAGGATGTCTCTAATTACCATTCGCATAAATTCGGCATCGTCCACGATCATTACTCTTGCCATCCATGCACCTCTTTACTCTTGCCATCCATACACCTCTTATTTTTGCTAATTAAGTGACAATATTTGTGTGCAGCATTCCCTTCCACTTCAGGTCCAGAGCTTTTTAGAAGTGTCCTGACCCCATTTCCTCTTTTGAACAATCTCAAATTAGTATAATCGTGCCAGGTTTGTAATTACGTTTTCATTTTTATTCTTCAGCGTCTGCTATCAACTAAAAATTATATCGAAAATGTCAACTGTAGAATCTCTATCAACTGTAGAATCTCTATTAAGATAGTTATCAAAGAATTTCTGTTGAGGCAGTAACTGAATGGTCCCGTTGAAACTACAATCAGAGAATTTTTGGAGAAGATACATTTAGGTTAACATAAGCTGTTAACGCAAATTTTCTTGCTCATATAAATCTTTCTTCTTAATATGAAAAAGTATATGCGAGATCAGCTATATTAAACTTTTTTAATGATCTTTATCAAATTTTATAGTTTTAAATCCGTCTCAATTTTGGCATCTTTGAACGTTAACACTCTACTCTAAAACTTTGTTAAATTCTAAACACGTTTTATTTAAATTCTTATGGCCTGTTCCTGCACAGGGCTCCTGCACAGAATAGCTTCGAAAGGTTTTGAAGGGGCTTGTTTTTATATAGCTTGCTTTGTCATATGTAAAATCAACTTTTCTTAATACATACAAAAATAGAAGAACATGTTTTTACATTTCTTTTACATATTTATATAGTCATATAAATCTTAACAAATAACTTTAAATTCTCAATAAATAACTTTATATTCTACAGAAATTCATATTATCTTTATTAAGTCGGGGAATTTACTGCTATTTGTTATACGAAAGATCAACACTGGGACTAAATGTCTTTTTTGTCACTGAATTCACTCTATTTGGTGTTAAAATTTAGTTGTGGGTGTTTGAATTCCAGCCTGCAGATTCCAACCGATTTGCCTCCGACTCTACAAGTTATGTTTGAAATGCAAATGCAGAAGAAATTTGCTTTCTATATAATATTTATACGTGTATTTAATGGAAGTTTTGCCAGGATTAGTATCTATGTAAGAA
>DUGS01000205.1:19675-20364 GCA_013331265.1 Methanosarcina sp. | reverse complement strand
CAGGATTAGTATCTATGTAAGAATAATCTCGTCCAGAGAATACTTCAAACAAATACAGGAGTTGATTAATACAGGAGTTGATTAAATGCCTGAAATCCTGATAGTTGAGGATAACTTGCTTAATCTTGTTATTGAATCTGACCTGCTAAAATCCTGCGGATATGAGCCGAAGAAGGCAAAAAATGGCTTTGAAGCGCTGGAAATTCTCAGTAAGGTCAAAGTTGATCTTGTACTTATGGACATGGAACTCCCAAAGATGCATGGCCTTGAACTGCTTCAGAGGATAAAATGTAACCCTGATACACAAAGCATAAAAGTGGTTGCTGTCACTGGACATTGTGATCCTGAAAGTAAACAGGAATTTCTTAAAGCCGGATGCCATGCTGTTCTTTCCAAACCCATAAATTTTGATATTTTTGGATCACAGATCAAAGAGTTTCTTACAGTAACAAGCTCTTCTATTGAGTTTTCTGAGTAATAGTATCGGAAGGAGCATTTTTGATAAGGAAGGAGCATTTTTGATAAGTACCGACTTCAGTTTCTTTTACTTCGGTTTCTTTTATTATTTTTGGTTCCTTCTCTTTTAAAGAATCATAATATTTATGAATTCTCAAATAATCTATATTGAGTAGTTGTTGGGAAATCTGGATAAAACATTTTACAGATGTATGTCTCTCTGTCCTTTAATA
>DUGS01000205.1:14652-19517 GCA_013331265.1 Methanosarcina sp. | reverse complement strand
CTGTCCTTTAATAGACACTGTCTGTATGTATAGTTCGGCAGGATAGAAAGGTTACAGAATCTAAGAAGCTGGAAGCACGGGTGAAAAAGATGTATAAAAGCACAAAAATAGGGCATATAGTGATAGGGTTTGCCCTACTCCTGGTTTTGATCTTTTTTGTAGGGAATACGGGTTATCAAGGCATGAACGAAGTCGAGGAGAAGAGCCGCGCTATCCAGAATATGACTTTTATCATGAATAATATGCAGGACGCCCTGCAAGCTGAGGAAAGCTACATTATTCACAATGATCCTGCTGACAAGAAAGAAGTTTATTATCATCTCAGTCTTGTACCCACACAGGCAGCAATATCCAAAGAGATATACATAGGTTATCTTGACCCCGCGAACCGTGACCGGATGGATATCGTTCTTGCAGCTTCCAGTAATTTCAGTGAAGCTTTTAACAGATATGTTGAAGCAGATGACGAACAGGCAAAGGTAAGAAATAAGCTGGCTGTAGATGGTGAAATTCTAATAACAAAAACAGATGAGCTTTCTAAAAACCAGATGGTTCAGTATAGAGAAGAGTTCGAGGCTGGATATTCGAATGAAACCCTGGAGAAAAAACTCTCTAACGTTGAGAGTGCTCACCAAATCATTTTATTGACAATGAAAGCCAGAAACGAGTATCTAAATTATACTATAAGCCCTGATCAAAAACATGCAGAGAGCTTCAATACATTTATGGAAGAGGTTATTGAACTTTCCACAGAATTAAACGGGCAAATGGAAAGGCCTGAAAATATTGCTATAGGCAAGGAAATACTTCAAAGTGCCAAAGACTTCCAGGCTGATTTTGAGCAGTTTAAGGTTCTGGAAGAAAGAAAAGCGACCGAAGAGAAAAACATGACAGCTATAGCCAAAAAGGTTGGAGAAGTAGCTACAGCTGCCAGCGCTGACCAGAAAGAAAAACTGGATACTCTGATCGTGAACTCTGTTAATAAGATCTTTCTGGTAACTTTTCTTTCAATGTTTATTGGCGCTTTACTTGTTTTTGTAATTTTGAACATCTACAGAAAGCCTATCTACGAACTGCTTGAAGCTGCTGACAGGATCTCTGAAGGAGACCTTGATGTTGACATTAAAGGTTCCTCGAGAAGCGAGATCTCCCAGCTTTCAGAGGCTTTTAAAGTAATGGTTGAAAACCTGCGCAGCTTGATTAAAGAAATTCAAGAAGGTTCACTGCACCTTGCCACACTCTCGGAAGAAATGTCTGCCTCTTCCGAAGAAGTGGCATCTGCATCAAGGAGAATTTCAGAAACCGCAGCTGAAATCTCTAACGGGGCAGAGACGCAGAGTACAAAAATTGTTGATATTACTCATGCAATGCAGGATATGGCTCACAATATCCAGGAAGTTGCAGATAATACCCAGAAAGTTTCTAAAAGTACAAATCTGGTGAATGATACTGTTCATAATATCGGGAATGTTTCCAAAGATGTCCTGTTAAAGATGGACCTTATCCGTTCTTCAGTTGATGAAACTGAAATTGTTATCAAGGAACTTGACTCTAAGTCTCAGCAGATCAATGATATCATTACTTTGATAACCAGAATCGCAGACCAGACCAATATGCTTGCATTGAATGCCGCAATTGAAGCTGCACGGGCAGGCGAACACGGCAGAGGATTCTCTGTTGTAGCCGATGAAGTCCGCAAACTTGCTGAAGAATCCGGAAGTGCAGCCCAAAATATTTCCAGGCTGGTTGATGAAATCCGGGAGAGCATCAGTGATACAGTGGAAAGCATAGAAGCAAGTAAAAGGAACGTGAAGAACGGCTCGGTATCTGTTAGTGAAGAGGTTGAGATGGTTGCTGGAATCGTCTCCACAATCAATGAAATCACAAATATGATAGAGGATGTTGCAGCTGCTACAGAAGAACAGTCCGCATCCATTGAAGAAATTACCTCTACCCTGGAAGATATATCCTCCATATCTGAGCAATCCGCTGCAGGCACCCAGGAAACTGCCGCAGCTCTGGAAGAACAGAGTGCTTCCATGTCTGAGCTTGCCAGCATGGCGAATGATCTCTCTTTACTTGGGGATAAGATGAAAAAAGCCACTGAAAAATTCAAGCTTGGAAATTCAAAAGGAGAGCCGGACAATAGCTAAAATCTTTGAATTGGTCCTGAGGAATTGAAATGTTTGAGGAAAGAGCAGATAAAGAAGGTTCTCCACTTTCTGAAGAATGGCTTCATTTAGTGGTTTTTGAACTGTCAGGAGAAGAATTCGGGGTTAACATCATGCAGGTCTCCGAAATCATGCCGGTTTCAAAAATCACTCGGGTCCCTCAGGCTCCGGAATGTGTAAAGGGACTAATTAACCTGCGGGGAAAAATTATCGTAGTAATAGATCTCAACAGGCGTCTTGGTTTTAGCCTCAGAGAAAGTGACAGCCTGTCCAGAATTATTATAGTAGAAGTTGGGGATACAACAATCGGAATGCTTGTTAACTCCGTAAGTGGAGTATTGAAACTGCCACTTTCTTCTATCGAACCGACTCCTGATATGATTAAATCGAAAATTAATTCGGAATACTTGACGGGGGTCGGAAAAGTTGGGAGCAGGCTTCTTATTCTCCTGAACCTTGCAAGAGTACTTGGAGAAGAGGAAGTTGACGAACTCAGCCAGCTTTCTTCTTCCATTCCATCTCCTTCTTCTGAGAATCTTCCTGAGGAGAATATTTAAAGCTTCTAGTAAGATCTAAAAGTTTATAGTAAGATTCGACGGAAAACTTTCTATCGTCGATAATTCATTGTCTACACTTTCAGAAGAAATTTGCAGTTTCAGAAGAAATTTATAGTTTCAGAAGAAATTTGGACACATATGCATCCTGCTCTTATTTTCCTTTTTTCCCTTATAGCCATACTGCTTCTTACAGCAAGATTCAGGCTTCACCCTTTCCTTAGCCTTGTTCTCGTATCTCTTTTCACAGGAGTGCTTGCAGGAGAGCCTATGGGTGCGATCGAAGCGATAACTAAGGGACTTGGCAGTGTTTTTTCCCGTTTTGCTATTATTATCACCTGCGGTAGTATCATCGGAATTTTGCTCCAGAAGACCGGTGGAATGTCTTTAATAGCTTCTGACATTATGCGCTTTTCCAGGAACCCTTTGCTTGCCCTGAGCATTCTTGGTTTTCTTTTTTCCGTGCCAATGATGTGCTATATCCTTGCTTATGTCATCTTTATTCCGATAGCAAAAGAGTTGGCTTCCAAGCTTAATTACCCCTCCATTTCCACTGCAACTTCACTTGCACTCGGAGCTGTTGCCTCATTTAATCTGGTATATCCTTCCCCTGTAATTATTTCGGCAGCAGAAGAACTTTCAGCAAATACGGATACACTTATTCTTCTGGGATTTTTTATTGCTATTCCTACTTCTACTGCAGGTTATCTCTATGCTAGAAAATTGGGGAAGGCAGGAATAATACAGGAAAAGGGTATCGAAGTGCAGAAAGATAGGGCACAAAGAGAAGATAGGGTACAAAGAGAAGATAGGGTACAAAGAGAAGATAGGGTACAAAGAGAAGACGGATTGCAAAGAAAAGAGGGAGTGCAGGGAAGAGAAACTGGAATGCCAAGCCGGTTTGATGCTTATGCACCAATCTTTCTTCCTCTGCTTCTGATCCTTTTGCAGGCTGGTTTTGAGCATCCCCACCCTCTGTTTGCCTTTCTTGGAAACCCAAATGTTGCACTCCTTATAGGAGTTATTCTCTCCATTTTTTCCGGCAGAGTGCTGGAGTTTGGGATGGTCAGGACCCTGGTTGAAAAAGGAGTCAGGAGAAGTGGTGTTGTCCTTCTTGACCTGTGCGGCGGTGGAGCCCTTGGTGCAACTCTTGCTATGACAGGGGCAGGAGAAGCTCTTGGCAGGTTTTTCCTGCAGATTAACCTTCCTCATATACTTGTGCCTTTTCTTGTTGCAGCAGCCCTTCAAACCGTACAGGGGTCAAGGATTGTAACAATGCTTGTCGCGCCATCCCTTTTGCTTCCTCTGGTTCCGGAACTTGGTCTTCCTGCGGAAATCCTGATCCTTGCGATGGCTTCAGGTACATTCTTGTTTTCACATGTCAATGATCCGTTCTTCTGGATTTTCGGAGAGCTGGCAGAACTTGAACCCTCCGAGGTTTTCAGGTCAAATACTCTTGGGAGTGCTCTGATGGGAGTAGTAAGTTTCTTGCTGGTTTTAGGAGTGTATGTCTTCTTTTACTGAATTTTTCATATCCGCTTTTTCATACATTATGGACTATATTTATCTGTCCTCCTTTGAATTTTGATATACTACAAATATTAGTCTGTAATTTGGCATATAATAAACAATAAATACCAGTTTATTATATTCCTCTATATGAATGAGCAGAATTATCCTGAATTTACAGGTCTTGAACTCTCCCCGAGGAAGGTAGATTACCTCAAATTTATTTTTGAAAAAAAAGGCACTGTGAAAACTACTGAGATTTCCTCCTGCCTGCATGTCGACCCTTCAACAACAAGCAAGACCTTAAATGAACTTGCAAGTGCTGGCTACCTGAACCATGTTCCATACAGGGGTGTAGACATGACAGAAATGGGGAATGCATATGCAGAATTTCTTGTCAGGAGACACAGGATTTTGAGCCTTCTCTTTACTCACTACGGCCTCTCGACAGAGGAAGCATGTGCTGAGGTTTCTCGTTTTGAAGCTTTTGTTTCAAGGGATGCCGT
The DNA here is from genome assembly GCA_013331265.1 of Methanosarcina sp. GTDB lineage: Archaea > Halobacteriota > Methanosarcinia > Methanosarcinales > Methanosarcinaceae > Methanosarcina > Methanosarcina sp10923u. The sequence goes on along the minus strand of DUGS01000205.1, from coordinate 14,777 downwards.
AAACAAAATCTGTAATTCAATGGGCCACCCAATGGTTGGCGTATGTGGAGAAATAAACCACGAGAAATGCTTTCATGAGGAACATTATCACTAATCTCTAGTATGGATTAGAGTTATGGATTAGA
>DUGS01000205.1:14065-14430 GCA_013331265.1 Methanosarcina sp. | reverse complement strand
GGATTAGAGTTATGGATTAGAGTTGAATAAACTCTTTTATCCGGTTTTGTGATGTATTTGGAGTTATATCAAATAATTTGGAGTTATACCAAACAATTTGGGGTTATACCAAATAATCTCAGAAATTACTTTAACTTTTGTATACATGCCAAATTTATCTTACTTATATCAACCTTATTCCGATCCCTTCCAGAACAAAACTAACTGCATAAATAAAGCAAAAATGAACTAAAAAAGGAGTTTAATTATGAAATTAAAAATTATTCCTTTATTGATGGTTTTGATTGTTGGTCTAAGTATTTTTGTCAGCGGATGTACAGACTCCGGAGGCTTAGGGAATAATGAGAGTACAGGACTGAAAGATG
>DUGS01000205.1:11168-13874 GCA_013331265.1 Methanosarcina sp. | reverse complement strand
TGAGAGTACAGGACTGAAAGATGAAATGTCAGGAGCTGACGAGCCCATAACAGTTGCTGTAAGCGTTGTTCCTCAGGCCGAGTTTGTAGAAAAAGTCGGAGGAGACAAAGTAAAAACAGTTGTTATAGTCCCATCTGGGGCAGATCCTCATACCTATGAACCTTCCCCAAAGGAAGTCCAGGAAATCAGCAAAGCCAGGATGTTAGTAACAGTCGGAGTTGGGATGCCTTTTGAGGAGGGCTGGATTGACAATTTCGAGTCGATGAATAGTGGTACTCTTATTGTAAATTGCTCTAAAGGAATTGAATTGAAAAATCTTGAAGGGCATCACCATCATGAAGGAGAGGAAGAAGAGGAACATGATGAAGAGCTTGACAGTGAGCATGAAAATGAAAGCGATGCGGATCACAAAGAACTGGATCCACATATCTGGACATCTCCTGCAAACGCAAAGATAATGGTCGAAGATATTTATGAAGGACTTTTGGAACTAGACCCTGAAAACGAAGCTTACTATGCCCAGAATAGAGATGCTTACCTTGAAGAGCTGGATGCTCTGGATGAGAGGATCCGGGAAAAGCTGAAAGGAAGCGAGGGAAGCAATTTCATGGTTTATCACCCCTCATGGGGCTATTTTGCCTCCGAATACGGACTTAACATGATTTCTGTCGAGATTGAAGGAAAAGAACCAAGTGCTCAGGACCTTACAAAACTTGTGGATCTTGCAAAAGAAAAGAATGTTAAAGTTATCTTTGTACAGGCTAACTTCAGCACGCAGAGTGCGGAAGTTTTAGCTAAGGAAATCGGAGGCGAAGTTGTGGCTGTTGATCCCCTTGCAAAAGATTACATTGCAAACATGGACAATGTATCCGATATCTTTGCCAGAAACCTTGTGTAAGGTCATGTTCGGGCTCTTATTTAAGTTCTTGTTTAGGTTCTATATCTAAATATAAAAAGAACCTATAAAAAGAACCTATAAAAAGAACCTAATTCGAGATAAGAAAAAACGATAATTAGAGGAAGGGTAATGGAGAAGGTTGTAGAGCTGGAGGATATCTGGGTTCGTTACGGAAACCAGATAATCCTTGAGGCCGTGAATTTGGAATTAAAAGAGCCAAACGGGCTGCTTGGGATAATAGGACCTAATGGTGGAGGAAAAACTACGCTCCTCAAAGTGCTCCTTGGACTCCTGAAGCCTTATAAAGGCAACGTGAAAATCTTCGGAAAGCCTCCGGAAAAAAGCAGAGACCTTGTAGGGTATGTCCCTCAGTACAGACGCTTTGACTTTGATTTTCCTATAAGCGTCTGGGAAGTAGCCCTGACTGGCAGAATGAGCCATACGGGTTTTCTGAAAAAGTACAGTGAGAAAGACAAAAAGGCTGCGGAAGAGGCTCTGAAAACAGTAGAGATGTTCCAGTTTAGAGACAGGCAGATAGGCCAGCTCTCGGGTGGGCAGCGCCAGAGGGTTTTTATTGCCAGAGCTCTTGCTACAAACCCTAAACTCCTCCTACTGGATGAGCCTAACTCCGGGCTTGATCCTCACATGCAGGATGAACTCTATCGGCTCCTGAACCGGCTCAAGCAGGAAATGGCAATTGTTATGGTCACACATGACCTCAGTGCAGTTTCTGTTTATGTGGACAGGATAGCCTGCCTGAACCGTACTCTTCATTACCATAACTCAAAAGAAATCCCTATTGAAGACCTGGAAGCTACCTACCAGTGTCCTGTCGAACTGATTGCTCATGGAGTACCCCACAGAGTGCTGGATAGGCACAAAGGGAGTTCCTGAAGATTAGGGGAGGGTTCGAAAAACAGTCTCTCAAGGAGAAATGAAAAATGTTTGATCTTCTTCAATATACTTTTATCCAGAACGCCCTCATAGCCGCGGTCCTTGCAAGTGTTGCCTGCGGAATCATAGGTTCCTATGTTGTTGTTAAAAAGATTGTTTTCATAAGCGGGGGTATTGCTCATGCTTCTTTCGGAGGTGTCGGACTTGGATATTACCTCGGGATCAACCCAATGTTCGGAGTTCTTCCATTTAGCTTGCTATCAGCCCTTGTTATGGGCACTGTAAGCAAGAAATCTAAAATCCCGGAAGACAGTGCAATAGGTATACTCTGGTCTCTCGGAATGGCTCTGGGGATTATTTTTGTCTATCTTACTCCCGGATACGCTCCTGACTTGATGACGTATCTTTTTGGAAACATCCTTACGGTCCCCCGCTTAGACCTGTACATTATGCTGGCTCTTGATATCATCATAGTGGGTGCAGTCTATTTATTCTATAAGGAGTTTCTCGCTTTATGCTTTGATGAAGAGTTTACAACTGTACAGGGTATTCCCACCGAAAAGCTCTATCTTTTCCTGCTCTGTATTATTGCCCTTACAATTGTAGTCCTTATCAAAGTCGTAGGCGTCATCCTTGTAATAGCCCTTCTAACAATTCCTGCTACTTTAAGCCGTAAATTTACCCACAACCTGAAGAAAATGATGCTCATCTCTACAGCCTTTGGGGCCGCTATCAGTCTCGCAGGAATAGGTCTTTCTTATGCTCTGGATGTTCCTTCGGGAGCCACTATTATTCTGGTGTTGAGCCTCGTATATGGGTTTATAGCTGTTGGAATGGATATGTTGGAAGACAGACGTGCTTTGAAAAGCTGAAAACGAAAGATAGGTTTGAAAGATTCAATATTTTCAAAGATT
>DUGS01000205.1:6173-10983 GCA_013331265.1 Methanosarcina sp. | reverse complement strand
TATTTTCAAAGATTCAATATTTTCTTTTGAGCCTGGTAATTCCAATTTTCTGTAGTTCCAAATTACTATTCTTAGTCGTTTATAATTTATATGTAATCTTAGTCGTTTATAATTTATATGTAATCTTAGTTGTTTACAATTTATATGTAATATTTTATGGATCTGTAGAAATCCTTAATTGATGAAAATTATTTCTCTTACTTTTTATGTTGTATAACTATCAGTTTCCAACAGAATCCTCTTAGTATTGCATAAAAAATAGCATTTTTTGACATTTTGTTTATTAACTGAATTCAAATGGAGAAAATTTACTAAATGAAGAGAAAATTTATTAAATGATTTATAGAAGAATATCTATTTTAGTAACATGAATTTGACAGGTTCTGCTAATTTATATAATATTTTTTCCAAAAAATGCATTGCTTCGGCATAATTAAATTATAATAAATGAATAATAGCAAAATCAATAAAAACACGATAATACTTTGAATTGTATGGATAAAACAGATGCAGAAAGCCCATTTGTACATCAGAAAATGTATTCTTCTGTCAAATTAAGGTAGTAAAATAAAGTAAAATTCAAACGAGTGAAATTATTCTTTGACATTCCTATAAAAGAAATGCCAGACAATCTGTTTCTAAAGATTATCGCAGTTTATTAGGTGTGGTAGAGAAAAATAAGACTACTATGGGATGAATAAATAATAAATCGTTATATTAGAAAATTGTGCTGATTATATTTACAACTATTATATATGTGGCTATGTAATGTTACAAATCTCTTATTATATAATAATTCTGCACACCTATATATAATTAAAAACCTATCCATTAATAACATTATAAGGTGTTTAATTCCGAAACTGGCTGATACATTATTTGATTCCCCCAAATACTTTTTCCTCATAATATCTACTCTTTTAGCTTGCCAAATTTATGAAAAATTTACTATCATTAGAGTCGATAGTAGGAGGCAAAAATGAACCCAATAAGTATTTTGGTCGAGTTTTAAGATCATGTGGATGATCGAGTTTTAGAGTTTTAAGATCATGTGGATGAGATCATGTGGATGAATTAAACCTTATGATGTATATTATTCATAATATAGATAAACTGAAATTGGGTAAAAAATTGAGGTATACATTGAGGTATAATATGCAAAAAATTATAAGATTATTAGGGGTGCTTTTGATTCTGGTGGTATCAGCATCTTTAGCAATGGGTGCACAAACTGACGCCACTGTCAATGTGAGTGCTCAGGTTGGAGGTACTTCAGGAGATGCACCTTTCATTGAAAATATGTTCGTGCTTGCCGACGACGATCTTGTAACACCAGGAACTCAAGTAATGCCTATTCCTGGGGTAGGAAATGAAAAGAGCTATAAGACTTTTAACAAATATGTTATAGTCTCAGATCCTAATGGGATAGCCGACATAGTCACTGTATATGAAAAACTTTTTTATCCGGACGGCAAACTGGCTTCTGGAGAATCCGAGTGTATGGATATAACCGGTAACCCCACTGAATATACTGCTGTACTTGATGATGCATTGAAAGCAAGCTTGATCTCCACTGAGCAATATAATGCTTATATATATGGGTTGAATGATGCAAAGAGACAGTTAAAGATGTTCAAGGTTGCAAACTCCCTTTCAAACTGCGATCCAGACGGCTCATATAAGGCATACTTCAAGGTTGTTGACAATTACGGGCTGTACTTTGAAGGCACGACCAACTTCGATTACCTGCCACTGAAGGCTATTGGCCTTGACTTCTCTGAAATCAATTACGGTTCTGTTCAAGTCAATGTGGAGAAGTGGGTTTCAGGTGACGAAAACTGGGCAACTCCCCAAAGACCGACCATTAAAAATGAAGGAAATGAACCTCTTCAGATATCCGTACAGGGAAGTGCGATGACAGGGGACAAACTTAAGCAGACTCTCTCTCCAAAGGCTTTAAGTGTAGAACTCCTTGGTGAGCATGTGTATGGTCTTGATCAGCCTGTCACACTGAATGGTTTCCTCCAGCCTTGCACACCAACTCAGATTAGCTTTGATATAAAGCCACCACTGGGAACTGCAGCAGATGTCTATCGTGGAACAATGTCAATAAAAATAGTATAATTGCATAAAGAAAAGAGAGGAGACTATTATGTCTCTTCTTTATTTTTTATTGGTTCTTTGATAAGAATCTAAATTAATGTCCCCTTCCTATAAAGAGTGAAATCTGTAGTATAAAAACAACTGTTACAAATAATAACATCCAAACTTGATAATTCAAAGTCCATGTTTGTCTTTCTGACATATGACTTCCTAACTAAGCAGATATTTTAGACACATTAAAATAGTACGAATTTTTTATTTATTATTCACTTTTGGTGGGATATTACTTTTGAGGTATATGTCTTAATGCACTAAGAAAATTTAAAAAGGACTTACAGATTGGGTAAAATCAAACAGAATATGTGATTAATCTTACCATTGGATAGTTGAGTATTGTAATAATATTGATTTTTTAATAATTCCACGTAAGTCCTCTTAGTTAATTAAAAACAATGCAGCTTTCAATGCAGCTTTCCTTATAACTTGGAGGCTTTAAATGAAAAAAATAATCGCGTTACTTATACTAACAGTAATGGTGCAGCCTGTACTTGCTATAGGAATTGGCATTTCGCCTTCTGAAATAAACATAAATAACGGGCTTAAAGGGGCAGAATATGAAAAGAGCTTAGTTATATTCAATACAGGTCAAGAAAAGACCAATTTTTCACTTTCTGCAGAAGGGAACATAAGTGACTGGGTTAGATTTTATAAATCTGATAATTTAAGCTCGAATATCACGAGTATTTCAATTCCCAAAGAAGACAAGGTTTCTCTTGTTGTTGTATTCCGTGTGCCAAATGATGCTGCAAATGGAAATTACTCTGGAATACTGGATGTGAATTCTGTTCCTTCAACAAATGCATCACAAGGCTCTCAAAGCCATATGATTGTCGGTGCATCTTCTCATGTTATGATAAATGTTACAGGGGACCAAATCCTTCAGGGCGAAGTTACCGGTATCAGTATAGAGGATACAGAGGTCAACTATCCCCTTAAAACTAATATTCTATTTAAAAATTCCGGAAACGTTGTAGCAAGTCCTAAGATCGAATCACATTTTTTTAGAGGGGATGAAGAAGTAGGCAGTCTCATTAACGAGAGTGTCGGGATTAAACCTACAGGTGTTAATGAAAAGATAGTTACCGAATGGGATACCCATGGGCAGGTCCCTGGAAATTATACTTCAAACGTCGTAGTTTCTCTGAATGGACAAATATTAAAATCTGACAACATTTCTTTTACAATATACCCAACTGGTACATTTTCCAGGCAGGGTAACCTTACAGATATTCTCATAGATGGAGAGCCTGAAGTAGACAAAGTTTCGAAAATCATGGCGTATTTCAATAATACTGGAGAGATCGAAACCTCTGCTAAATTCACAGGAGAAGTCTACAAAGATGGCAACCTTCTAGATACGATTACGAGCGATGAGCTTACAGTGGGTAAGTATAAGCAGGCAGTTCTGGTTGGATACTTCAAACCAACATCTCCGGGAGAATACCTGATAAAAGGTAAGGTCGTTTATAGCGGAAAAGAAACTCCTGTAAATGAAGTTTCATTTAAAGTTCCAGGCGGTTTCTCATCTCTTCTTATAGGTGGTGCCGCTGCAATATTTTTAATTCTCGCTCTGTTAGGAGTTGTATTAAAGAAAAAGAAAAGTAATTGAATGAAGCATCCATTGGATTCGGCCTTACTTTAAAAAACCTCAAAAAATTTTATTTTTTATGCAATATGTCTTAGAATTGTGGAGAAAAAAACGCTACACCTGGCATTCGAAGTTGTGCATATAATTCGTTAACCGATGGCAAAAGAATGAATATTATTGTCAGTCGACAACTGATAAATGCCAATATTCAACAGACTGTGAATAAATATACTAATTCAATAAAAAACGCTTTTATCTAAAAAATATTTACCTTCATTTATTAAAAGGGGTTTGGATTAATGAAAGTAATATTCATTGTTGGGATAATGGTGCTTTTGCTATCTATGGTGGGTTCTGCTAGTGCAGAGACACTTTATTTGACTGATACTGATAATAGCAATAATTATGGTGTGCCTATTAAAGTTCAGGTGGATTATACAGGCAATACTATGCATGTTAAACTTCTCGAACCTCAAAATAAGGCATATGGTAACTGCACTATTTCAAATGTAGATCTTACGAATATTTGGCTTAAAACTACAGGCAATCATGTTACCAGTGTTTCTTCCCCATGGGCACTTTCTGATAACATCTGCGAAGTAGGTGGTTTTGGATTATTTAAAACTCAAATTACTAATATGGACAGTAGTTTTAAATCAGCAGGTCCTGTTGACATCATATTGGAAGACAATGTAAGTACACTTATGCAAAATAATGATAACTATATTATTGCTGTACAGGTTTCATTTAGAATAGCTGGTAACGAAACAGAGGTAATAGATCCAGGTAACAAAATAGAGGTAATAGATCCAGGTAACAAAACAGAGGTAATAGGTCCAGATAATAAGACAAATGATATCTTCAATCATCAAGAATTATATTTTGAGAATGAATTCATCAAAAAAATATTTAATGTTATTACCTTTGGATTATTTGAAAATGAAATGATTAATGAAGACAATAGTCAAGAAATTGTAGTATCTGAGAGGTCTATAATAATAACTGAAGGAACAGATAGCAGCAATACTGGGATCGGTACTGGAACCGGTGCAACAGATA
>DUGS01000205.1:5710-5925 GCA_013331265.1 Methanosarcina sp. | reverse complement strand
AACAGATACTAACAATACCGGTACAACAGATACTAACAATACCGGAACAACAGATAACAACAATACTGGAACCGGTATTGGAGCCGGTACAACAGATACTAACAATACCGGAACAACAGATAACAATAATACTGGAACCGGTACAACAGATGACAGCAATACCGGAACAACAGATAACAACAATACTGGAGCCGGTACAACAGATAACAGCAATA
>DUGS01000205.1:5196-5370 GCA_013331265.1 Methanosarcina sp. | reverse complement strand
CAATACCGGAACAACAGATGACAGCAATACCGGATCAACAGATGACAGCAATACCGGAACCGGAACAACAGATGACAGCAATACCGGAACCGGATCAACAGATGACAGCAATACCGGAACCGGATCAACAGATGACAGCAATACTGGAGTCGGTACAACAGATGACAGCAATAC
>DUGS01000205.1:0-4930 GCA_013331265.1 Methanosarcina sp. | reverse complement strand
GATGACAGCAATACTGGAACCGGATCAACAGATGACAGCAATACTGGAACCGGAACAACAGATGACAGTAATAATGAAGTAACTGTCAGTGTCACAGTAGAAGTTCACAACTAAAAATCGAAATCTCTACAGAAGTTTAAATGCATACTATAGAGCTTCATTTGATTTATCGTAACTATTCAGTTACCAAATAATCATTATTACTGGCCGTAAGTTATATAGTTTGTTATTTACTATATACTCAAGTTTCTTTTATACGGCGATGTCAAATGAAGCCTTTTTTAATTTTGCCACGAATCTTGGTTAGAGTATAAGAAATCATGTTTTTGAAAGCTGATTTAAACAGGTTTTCTGGCAAAATAAAATATATACTTCTATATAATTATATTTGGTTAGTTTTATTAAGACATAATTTTATATATAGTTAAATGCAAGATGCCTAACGTTAAATCAAGTTTATTTTCGACTTCAGGACCAGAACTGTAAAATCAGCATCCCTGGAGTAATTTAGTGATGGAAAACGGAGTCCAAAAAGGAATTTAAAATGGAATCCAAAAACGAAATCCAAAAACGGAGTCTAAAGCTTCGTGTGAAATGCCTAAAAGCCGCTTCTGGTGGGGAAGCGATACGCTTGCCGACGTCAAGGCGATTTTCACGGGGCAGATGTCATTTGGATGCACTTCAGCTGATACACTTGCGCCCCCTCTATACAAGACCAGTGGGTGTATCCGAAAGTCACCTCAAAAAGGAAAAGACTGGTTCTGTTTGTATTAAACCGTGACCAGCTGACTAAATCTCTAATAAAATTTGAAATATAAAACGCCATACCAGGGTGATAAAATGGACCACGAGACAACCCGGGATCAAAATATAGAAGAAAACGAAACCTTTGACGGTGAAAACCTCAACCTTCCGGATATCCCTCTTCCGGAAACAGACAATGTACTGTACTCAATACTAAACTCCCTAAATCAGAATATTGCAGACTTTTACACGTTTGTGAAATTTAACAGTTATCTCTCCGAGGATCACCTCAACGTTGAGCTGCTTAAAAGGAGCATGGGTATCCACAGGGACTTTACAGCGCTTTTCCTTCACACCAAAGAAGAACTGTTATTTACCTATCCGGAATTCATAGAAAAGACAGAAAAACTGCTGTTTAAGGGAGAAGTTGGTACCGACTGTATAAAATATACACAAAAAATCTGCAGATCAATAAGTGATTATAAGATTGCTCTGCACAGAGAAGGTTATTTGCCAGACCTCAGAAGACAGCTGCCTTTAGTTGATATTTAACCCTCAGGAAGTTTATTTTTTCCTGCTTCTATTCTTTTTTATTTTACTTATATAACTTTTTGTTTCTATGTTTTTGATTTTTATTTACAACTTCCTGGATAATTTGCAGTACCTCCAGAGATTTATATTCAATTTTCAGTACATCCGTAATCTTATATTTATGAAAAGATATTTGGCGTGCAAGGCATCTGTGAAAAAAACGGAACATAAAAAACGATGTCTTGAAAAACGGTAGCCTGAGATACAATATATTAAAAACTGTAGCCTAAAAAACGGAATTCTCGAAAAACGATATTCTAAAGGCGATATAAAAACGGAATTCTCGAAAAACGACGTACAAGGGAAACCTCGAAAAACGGGAATTAAAAAACGGCATAAAAACGGAAACTTCGAAAAACGGGAATTAAAAAACGACATTTACAAAACAGATGCCTGTTCTATTCAATGTTTAGGTTTCTCAAAATATTATTCGTTCTAATGTTTTTGTCTCTCTTTTGCTTTGTGATTTATGTCTTTTAGTTTCAGAGTTTTATCTCTTTTATCTAACTGTAATCACTTTGTATTTGCTGCGAGTATCTTGACTTTTGTATCTTGACTTTTATATGTTAAGTTCTTCTATATGTTAATCAATTGTATACAAAGAGGTTCTCAAATCTTCTTTTCAGAAGAGGTACGTGAAATAGTTAAAAACCTATGGTATCGAGATTTATAATCAAATATAAAAATTGAAAAAGACTTTAACCAATATATAAGAAACCTCGGAAAAAAGAAAAATAAAACTTCAGTTTTCACTGAAGTCCGTAGTGTTTTATGTTCCAGTCTGCAACGGCCTGGATCTTCGCAATCTCTTCTTCTCCGCCTTCCATGGTGAAGAGGTGTTTGAACCGCTTCTGTGCCCTGAGGTATTCCTCGACGGGCTTTGGATCCTTGACCTTTCTGACCTGTGTGATCTCACCGTTTTCCATTTCATACATGGGCCAGAGGCAGGTCTCGACTGCGAGTTTTGCCATCTCGATTGTCTTGGAACCATCGAAACCCCAGCCGGTTGGGCAGGGAGCGTGGGCGTGGATGTAGGCGGGGCCCACAGTTTCGGTAGCTTTCTTGACTTTCCTGATCATGTCCCGTGGGAAGCCGATTGAGGTTGTGGCCACATATGGAGCTCCATGGGCTGCCATGATGGCTGGCATGTCTTTCTTGGGGCGCGGGTTTCCAAAGGAGAATTTACCTGCGGGGCTTGTCGTTGTTGAAGCGTCAAAGGGAGTTCCGGAGCTTCTCTGGATCCCGGTGTTCATGTAAGCTTCATTGTCCACACAGACATAGGTTATGTCGTGTCCCCTCTCAAAGGCACCTGAAAGGGACCGAATTCCTATATCCATTGTCGAGCCGTCTCCACCGACTCCTATGACTTTGGTGCCTTCCTTTCTGCCGAGGGCTTTTAAGGCAGCCTCGACACCTGATGCCACTGCACCTCCGTTTTCAAAGAGGGAGTGGATCCAGGGTACCTGCCAGGCAGATTCCGGGAAGGGCGTGGTCATAACTTCTAGGCAGCCTGTAGGGTTAATTACGATAGTGTCCGGGCCTGCTCCCATGAGCATGAACTTTGCTGCAAGTGCATCACAGCAGCCTGCGCAGCCCCTGTGTCCCGGAGCAAGGTAGGTTTTTGGTACGGGTTTACTCATAGCAACTCCTCCCTGACGTCAGCAAACTGGCTCTCAACCGTAATACCGGATTTTGCGACCTTCTTGGTCTCTTCAATTATCTTCCTTACAAGCTCTACGGGCACATCGCGGCCACCGTGGTTTAAGGTGTAGCCGATAATCGGGATATCGCACCTGCTGTTGTACATGCTGGCTTTTGTTTCTGTAAAGAGGGCACCTTCATTGGTTCCGATGGAGATGTTCTTGTCAAGCACGACTACAACATTGGCTTTTGCCAGCGCTTTTCTTATCTGCATCTTCGGGAAGGGCCTGAAGGACCTGACTTTCAGGATACCAATCTTCTCGCCTTTTGCCCTGTACTCGTCAACTACGTCCTTGAGAGTACCCACAAGGGAGCCCATGGCCATGATTACGACCTCAGCATCTTCAAGCTGGTAACCATCGATAAGGCCTCCGTGGTCTCTGCCAAAGATCTCTGCGAATTCCTTGGAAACAGCCTCAATCTTCGGAAGAGCTGCCTGCATTGCCTTTTCCTGCAGGTACCTGAACTCGGTGTAAGTCGAGGGGTCTGCAAAGGCTCCGAAAGTCATAGGGTTTTTGGGGTCAAGCACATATTCAGGCTCATATTTGGGCAGGAACTCGTCTGTAAGGTCCTGCTCAAGCAGCACCACGGGTTCGTATACGTGGGAGAGGATAAACCCGTCCATGCAGGCCATACCCGGCAGGCGCACATCCTTGTCCTCTGCGATCTTGAAGATCTGGGGAACAAGGTCTGCTGCTTCCTGGACGTCCTCGGCGTAGATCTGGAGCCAGCCTGTATCTCTCTGGGCAATTGCATCCTGGTGGTCGTTCCAGATGTTGATCGGGGCGCTGATTGCCCTGTTTGCCACGGTCATGATAATTGGAAGCCTCATTCCTGCAGCGTTGAAGAGCACCTCGTGCATTAACAGAAGTCCCTGGGATGTGGTTGCGGAATATGTCCTTGCCCCGACGGCTGAGGCTCCCACAAGGGCCGAGATTGCAGAGAATTCAGATTCCACGTTGATGTATTCACAGTTCGGGATTTCCCCGTCTGCAATAAACTGGGACAGGTCCTCAACGATGTGGGTCTGAGGAGTGATAGGATAAGCAGAAATTACATTTGGACGGCAGATTTTTGCTGCATGGGCAACTGCGTAGGAACCTTCCACGACAACCATTTTGGCCTTGTCGGCTGCATTAAGCGGCATTATTTTTCCTCCAGAATCATTTCAATTGCATCTGCAGGGCATTCATTTGCGCAGATGCCGCATCCCTTGCAGTAGTCATAATTGTATTCAAAAAAGCCATCTTCTCTGGGAAGGACTGACATATCAGGGCACACCATATGACAAATTCCGCATTTGGTGCATTTTTCATAAATGTAAACAGGACGGAAGTTTCTCCAGCCACCGGTTTTATTTACCAGGGTCGAGCCCGGCTCACAAATTCCTCCGATTGGGATCTTCATGCTTCTTCCCCCTTGATAAGATCATAAGCTTTCTGGATCGCATTTGAATTCTTTTCGGCTACCTTGCCGGAAAAGCGGTTCCTTATGGCTTTCTTGATGGACTCTACATTAATCTCTCCGGTTGCGCCCGCAAAAGCTCCAAGGAGGACAGTGTTTACGATGGGGATGCCTATGACGTCCATTGCCACCTTTGTAGCGTCTACGGTCATAACCCTGGCTTTTGTATCAAGCTTCAGGCTCTCCGGCTTTTCTGTGGTGTTAATTATGATAATTCCATCATCCTTTATTCCGCTTGCAACATCAACGGTTTCAAGCAGGGTAGCATCCTGGACAATAACATAATCCGGATTGTAGATCTGACTTCGGAGCCTGATAGGACTATCACTGATTCTGGTAAATGCCTGCACAGGGGCACCTCTTCGCTCTACCCCAAAAGCGGGGAAGGCCTGGCTGAATTTTCCGTCTTCAAAAGCTGCAACGGAAAGCA
>DUGS01000192.1:10863-11038 GCA_013331265.1 Methanosarcina sp. | reverse complement strand
CATGGAAGATGCCTTAAAAGAGTACGCCGGGCTTGATGTCTTTGCCCACTCCCTTGAAGAGCTGAAGCAAATCGCAATCGAAAACAAGATTGATGACTATGAAAAGGCAAAGAGCTACGGAGAGTTCCTCGCCCTGCTTTTTGAAGGCCTTGTAGAAGACAAGCTGATAAACCCG
>DUGS01000192.1:5801-10579 GCA_013331265.1 Methanosarcina sp. | reverse complement strand
GAACTGGCAAACGGCTATTCCGAATTGAACGACCCCCTCGAGCAGGAAAAAAGGTTCGAAGAGCAGGACAAGAAGCGCAGGTTAGGCGACCTCGAGGCCCAGACCATCGATTACGACTTTGTAAATGCTCTTGGATACGGAATGCCCCCAACAGGAGGCATGGGGCTCGGAATCGACCGGCTTACTATGATCCTTTCCGGCTTCGAGTCCATTAAGGAAGTAATCCTTTTCCCGCAGATGAAAAGGGAATGATCATCTTCGGACTTAATCTTGTTTTGCAGTTTTGGTCTGTCTGCTAATCAGACAGGCTTATCGGGGAGAAAATCCCCACTTTTTATTCCGTAGAAGCCTGAAAGGCATCTTCCTCGGGCACCATAGAAATTGATTCGGCTGAAAAAAGGGCGCGGACCTCAAAAATGCCCAAAATCGTATTTTTTCTCCAGATCTCATCTTCAACAATAACTCTTTATAATAAAATGTGATAAGTATTTTTACAGTATAAATTATTTTGTGGTATATTGTTCATAATTTAAACTTCTTCAATCCCGAAATAGTGCCTTTATATGCTGAACCTGAGACAAAAATAAGAAAATAATCCGTTTTTAAGTAAACTGGCCGAGGATAATCTAATGGCTAAAGAAGAAATATATAGGGCTCTGTTTGAGCAGTCCAATGATGCGATTTTCATAACAAAGGGGGAGCGTATTCTGGAAGTTAACCCTAAAGGCTGTAAACTTCTCGGATATGATAGGGCTCATCTTGAAAATATTTCCCTCTTCTCTCTATTTACTGAAGAATCTCTTCCCGGCTTCCAGAACGCATTGAACGTAACTCTGGAGAACAGATCGGCGTTTTTTGAGACGAAGATCAAAAGGTCAGACAATAGTATCCTCGACGTAGAGGTTAGTTCCTTATACATGGGTGACCAGAGAAAAATTCTCCTTATAATCGCCCGGGACATTACTTTGCGTAAAGAATCAGAACGTTTGGTGCAAAAAGAAAGAGAGATATTGAGTGCTTTACTGGAAAAAAGCCTTTGCGGAATATTGTTAATCGAAGCCTCGAGCCACAAAATCGTTGATGTAAACCCCGTTGCAATTAAAACGATCGGGAGGTCAAAGGAAGAGATTATCGGAAATATATGTCACCAATTCATCTGTCCTGCAGAGGTCGGAAAATGTCCTATCAGTGATCTTGGACTGAGTGTGGATAATTCAGAAAGAACGATAATCAATGCTCAAAAGGAAGTCATCCCGATCCTTAAGAGTGTGGTCCCGGTAACCATAGAGGACAAAGATTATTTCGTTGAATGTTTCATTGACCTGTCCGAGCGTAAAATAACCGAAAAGAAACTGCTTCAGGCAAAGTGTGCTGCAGAAAGCGCAAGCCGGGCAAAGAGTGAGTTTCTTACCAATATGAGTCACGAGCTGAGGACGCCTCTTAACTCCATTATTGGTTTTTCGGATATCCTGCTCGAAAAAGTTTTTGGGGATCTCAACGGAAAGCAGCTGAAATATGTTAATAACATCTCTGTCAGCGGAAAACATCTACTGGGGGTTATAAACGATATCCTTGACCTCTCAAAAGTAGAAGCCGGAAAAATGGAACTACACTATAGTGAGTTTTCTATTGACCCGGTTTTCGATGAGGTGAAATCCACTATTTCGCTCCTTGCTCAGGTTAAAAACCTTGAAATGGAATTTAAGATGGATCCGAATTTTGGAGATATTCAGGCAGACAGAAGCCGCCTTATCCAGATCCTTTATAACCTCGTAAGCAATGCTGTCAAGTTTACCCCGGAAGGAGGCAAAGTCTCTGTCTACTGTAAAAAAAGCGGAAACAGAGCTATATTTTCGGTCACAGATACGGGGATAGGTATATCTCCCGAAGACCAGAAATACCTCTTTGAGCCTTTCAAACAGATTGATTCGGGCATGAACCGGCAGTATGGGGGTACTGGCCTTGGGCTTGCTCTGGTAAAACATTTTGTTGATATGCATAAGGGCAGAGTATGGTTTACAAGTGTTCAGGGAAAAGGGTCATCTTTCATATTTGAACTGCCCGTAAATGGTCTGGATGAAACGGAAAAACCGGATAATGTATTTAATGATAGTGCCCCCAAAGTTGGGGTATCTGCTAACTTCTCAGGATGAATAATTCCAGATCTTAAGCGGTATGGTTATAGGAAGGCTTTTTCCAGCCCCAACGGTGAATAGTGCAATTTATCTCCGCAGGCAGACCCCTTTCCCGGAAGCCGCAGGCTGATAGGGTAGGTATTTCACAGATTGGAACCTATTTAAGGTTGAACGTTCTTTCCTTAATACTAAGACTCAGAGTTTTTCCTGCTGAGGTTTTAAGGCAGCATCAGCTACAACAGCATCAAAAATGAGCTTTTGAAAAATGACGTTCAACAACACCTTCAACTCCTTCCACCCGAAAATCCAGGAAGCTCTCAAGACCCTTGGCTTTACCCGACCCACAGAACCGCAGGAAAGGGCATTTCCTCATATAATGGACGGCAAGCATACCCTTCTGATAGCTCCCACAGGGTCTGGAAAGACTGAATCTGCAATTCTTCCTGTTTTTCAAAGCATCCTTAAAAAGAAGCCTGAAGCGCGAAGAGGCATTTCAGCCCTTTACATTACTCCACTGCGTGCCCTTAACCGGGACATGCTTTCCCGCATCGAGGTTCTCGGGCAGATGCTTGATGTTAAAGTCCAGGTTAGGCACGGTGATACCCCTCAAAGCGAAAGGCAGCGCCAGTCCAGAAACCCGCCTGATGTGCTGATCACTACCCCTGAGACTCTTCAGGCAATGTTTACGGGTTCACGTCTGCGGCAGAACCTTGAAACCGTAACGCATGTCGTGGTCGATGAAATCCATGAGCTTGCAGGCTCGAAACGTGGAGCCCAATTATCTGTCGGGCTTGAGCGGCTTGTGGAAATCTCAGGAGAGTTCCAGAGGATAGGGCTTTCGGCAACAGTCGGGAACCCCTGGGAGGTTGCAAAGTTCCTTGCAGGGGCAAACCGTGATTTTACGGTTATTGAAGTTGCCCTGCTGAAATTGCTTGAATTTGATGTGGTCAGCCCTCACCTGTCGGGAGGTGGCGGAGCTGGAGATATAGCCAGAGAAAAAGAAGTCCTGGAAATCGCAAAGACGGTGGGCTGTGAACCCGAATTTGCGTCTCACCTTCTCCAGATCCGGAAAATCGTTGAAGAAAGCCAGTCCACACTTATTTTTGTGAACACGCGGCAGAGTGCAGAGGTTCTGGCTGCCGGTTTTAGAAAACTGGGCTCATCCATTGGCGTTCACCACGGTTCCCTGTCCTTTGAAGCCCGCGTTGAAGCCGAGGAGGAATTTAAGTCCGGAGCCTTAAGGGGCCTTATCTGCACTTCATCGATGGAACTTGGGATCGATATTGGAAACGTTGACCGGGTAGTCCAGTATGGTTCTCCTCGCCAGGTCTCAAGGCTGCTCCAGAGAGTGGGAAGAGCGGGGCACAGGCTGCATGAGGTATCCCGGGGCACGATCCTTTCCATGGAAGCTGACGATACCGCAGAGAGCATGGCAATTACAAAAGCCGCACTCGAAGGCAGGGTTGAAGACATTTCCCCGCACATAAATTCCCTTGACGTTGTGGCAAACCAGATTGCAGGCATGGTTATGGACTTCGGGGAGGTCGGTATAGACAGGATTTTCAGGGTCTTGAGGCGGGCTTACCCTTTCAGGGATCTGCGGATTGAAGAGCTCAGGAGGGTGGTTGACCAGATCGGGGATTACAAATTGGTCTGGCACGAAAAAGGCTCACAGGTTGTGAAAAAACGCAGAAAGAGCTGGGAGTATTATTACGATAACCTCTCCATGATCCCGGACGAAAAGAAGTACGAGATCTATGACATCGTGAGCGGTAGGTCTATCGGCGTGCTGGATGAAGCTTTTGTGGTGAACTTTGCCGAGCCAGGTGCCGTTTTCATAACCAAAGGCGACATGTGGCGCGTCATTGAGATGCCTGACCGCGAAAGGGAACCGGACCGGGATAGGATCAAGGTCGAGCCGGTCGAAGGCATGGGTGAAGTCCCGAGCTGGACAGGAGAAGAAATTCCGGTACCCTTTGAAGTAGCCCAGGACGTGGGAAAGCTCAGGGCAGAGGTTGCAGCCCTCATCCATGAAGGCCTCGAAGACGAACAGATTGCTGAAAAGCTGCGGTTGAAATATCCCGTGGCAAAGGCAGCAGTGCTCGAAGTAATCCGCCTGCTGCGGGACCACGTTGAAGGAAATTTCCCACTCCCGGACGCAGACACGATTGTAATCGAAGACGAAGGAGACGCTGTGACCCTGAACGCCTGTTTTGGCCACAACACCAACGGGACGCTTGCAAGAGTCCTGACATCCCTACTTTCAGCCCGCTTCGGGAGCAGTGTAGCCCAGGAAGTGGACCCGTACAGGATCAGGCTTACCCTCCCCCGCCGTGTAGGTCCCCCTCAGATCCGGGACATGCTTCTCTCCCTCCGCCCGGAACACGTTGAGCCCATCATCGAAATGACTCTGAAGAACACGACCCTTATGAAGTGGAAAATGGTCCACGTAGCCCGCAAGTTCGGAGCCCTCTCACGGGACGTTGACTATGACAGGATCAGCATGAAGAAGCTCCTTGAAATCTACGAGGGCTCTTCCATGTACGATGAGGTAGTCCGCGAGATCTTCCACGATATGCTTGACGTCCCGAGGGCAAAAGAAGTCCTGATGAAAATTGCGGCTGGCGAAATTTCAGTTGAGGT
>DUGS01000192.1:0-5517 GCA_013331265.1 Methanosarcina sp. | reverse complement strand
GTGCTTGCCTTAAAGGAACGCATCATGAACGACAATATAATCCTCTTCTGCACGACCTGCAAGAAATGGACCTCCCACCGCCAGGTGAAAAGCGTGCCTGAAGAAATCGTCTGTCCTGTCTGCGAGTCCAGGATGGTTGCAGCCCTCAAGCCCTGGGAAGAAGAGGAGATCAAACTTGTCAAAAAGCAGGGAAAGGGCGTCCCTATCTCAGCCGAGGAGAAGAAACGCATCCAGAGAGTCTACCGGAACGCCAGCATCGTGAACTCGCAGGGGAAAAAAGCCGTTATTGCGCTTGCGAGCAGAGGGGTCGGGCCTGAAACGGCGTCAAGGGTGATTGAAAAGATGAGGGTGGATGAAGAGGCTTTTTACAGGGATATTCTGATTGCGGAGAGGAATTATGTGAAGACGAAGAAGTTCTGGGAATGAAGTAAGAAAATAGTGGTAAAGTGTCTTAAAAACCACTATCAATCTTCTAACATTTCTTCGTCCCTTTCGAGCGAATATTTTATTGATCCTTTGGCTTGCTCAGAGAGCCGTTTGTAGAAATTCCAAGTAGGTGATCCAGCCGGATATTTTTCCATAAATTCTTGAGCTCTATCACGAATCTTTTGATCTTCATGACTTGGTTCACCAACGAGTCCTGTCCTTCCTTCACTCTCAACTGATTTTAATAAGTTAGATCTTACTTCTCTGTAGCAGTCGTCACTAATCTCTTGTGCATTTATAATTAATTTTGACACAAAATCAGAGTGTGAAAACACGAAATCTGTGGGTGCTTCTTTGACAAGAGTTCCAACTGCCTTTATTTTTTCTTCATCTCCAATATCTATCCATTCGCTCAGAACTTCCAAGCTATCTAATGAAAAATTTTCAGAAATGTAATAATACAGCCTCGCAAGCCAAGATGAATCTTCATCCATTGGATCTAAAGATTGATCTCTGACCTTCCGAAGTATTTCTTTGTAATGAGGACTAAGTGATATTCCATTTAATCCTTTGTCAAAGAAATTTTTGTAAGGTAAAGGTTGAAATCGATCGACTGAACTATTTTTTACTTTTTTATCTAAATCTATCCTTTCCAAAAGGAAATCGACCAATTCATCAGGTATCCTGGTACTGCAATATTTTAGAAAAGTCTCCAAATCACATAAATTCTCATTAAATATTTTAATTTGGGATACTTTTTTTAGGATTAGTTTTAGTTGCTCTGTATTTAAGTCAACAGGTGAAATCCCGTGTTTATCAAATATGCCACAGTATGCATCAGCTAACTTCTCATTATCTCCAATTTCAATACTTAAAGCAAGTTCGATAGCTTTATTTTTCTGGGTATCGGGAAAACGTCCTAGAGATTCAATAGCCAATCTTCTTGTATCCGCATCTAACGAGCTTAGTAATTTCGTTATTATTTTGATTTCTTCATTTTTTAGTCTAAGTGCCCATCCTCTATATGCATATCCTTCTGCTACAGAACGACAGAGGACCATATCACCACTATTGACAACAGTCTCCGTTAACCTTATAGCTGTATTCTCATCTTTTCTTCTAATCCCTAACAATAAAAACTCTAAATAATTAGCTAAAGGGTTCGATGTATCGGATATAATGTGATTGCAAATCTCACAAGCAATTTCATGATCTGTAGTGGAAAGAGCCACCAAAAAGTCAGCTGGATTAATTGTAATCTCATTAATTTGGAACTTGGTAATGGTTTCATTTAGAGAGTCAAAAATCTGTTTACCTTCATTATTACATCTATCCAGGAATTCTCTTGCTACTTCTTCTATTTCTTGGGATATCTGTTCCTGATTCTCCTCAAAGTTTTCATAATCTCTGTCATAATGATACCAAATTGCTCTCATTAATTTAGTATCAAAGTCTTCAGAAAGAGATTCTATAATTGAACTGGCTTTATCTGCAACCTCAGATTGGTTTGTTTGTCTAGCGTGCCAAGCAAGTGATGACTTTATCTGAATTTTAACAATAGGATCTATTGTGGTTTTTGAAAAATCTTCTATAATTTTAAGTATGTCCATTTGCTCTGGAAGCCATCTTATAATTTCGTCAGTAGAAACTTTCCTCCCAAAGTAACCAGTAGGTGGATTCAAAGCTTCGGAAAGAATTTTCAATGCTTTTAATACGACTTTAGTTGATTTGGATTTTAGTTGATTCCCAATTAACCATATGGCTTTTCTTCTAATCTCTTTTGTATTTTCATAAGGTATTGAGTAAGGTGTAAAGTTTATCTCGAATCCTACAAGTCTGTTAGATAATATTTCTTTTTCTAGTAATGGATCAAGTATATCTAAGAGTGAGCATACATATCTTGAACTTTTAGGATTTTCGAGTTCTTTTTCAACAAATGTAAGGATTTGGAAGTTATATTCGAAAGATTTATACATTTCATATTTGGCTAAATCTACGAGTACTGTCAGTGCATAGCTTGAACCAGTAGTTACTTTTATTTCCATTTCTTTTTCAGCCAACTTCCAAAGGAGTTCACAAGATTGTAGAAGATATTCCAAATTAAAGCTTATATTTTTTAGTAATGAGGGGATTATTCCTAATACATTTTCATGCGTGAAATCACATAATGGGCTACGATTCTTCTTGGATTTGTTAAGCGGGTTATTAATTGCATATCTAATTAGGTTTAATGTCCTCTGAGGTTGATAATAAGCTACTCTTCCCAATTTTTCTAATGTAGTTGCTCTATCCTCATTTGATGAGCTTTTGAATTCTTCTTCTATATTATCCCATATTTCTACTAAAAGGTCAGTTTCTCTATTTTGTGAGGTTATTCGCCAGTCTAATTCTGCTAAATTGTTTAATATATTCTCAAGATAAATATCCCCAAAAGTATCAAATATTTCTTGAGAGTATCCCGTCGAATAACCATCTGATGTAATACATGAATTATGTAATATGTGATCTGACAAAACATCGGGAGTTATCCTAAGTTTAGATCCGACAGAATGGAGCGCTCTATATTTTTCAAGAGTATCAATTGCTATATTAAGCTTTGATTTTTTTACTTCTAAGTATTTAGCCATCCTTTCAATTAATTCATTTTCTTTTTGGATTGGGGATAAAATGGAAATAATGGAAAGCAAATCTCTACAAAAAGTTGCGTCAAGATCCTCGCTAATGACACCCAATATTATATCTTCCTTAAATCTTCTGAAAACTGTCTCTTGAAACTCTTGGTCTTGTTCTAAAAGAGCTGGCTGTACTTTATTTTCTGCAATAAGTCGTGCTCCGATGACTAAAACTATAGTGGAGTCTTTAGATACTTTAATTAAAGGTTCTAAATATTGGTGATGTTTTGATCCAAGTATACTTTTTCCAAGCTCCTCTATTTCTTTTCTTTTAAGCTCCTTAACTTCGGAAATATTCTCAATCTCACGAGTGTCAAATCCGCATCTATTGCAACTACTTTTAATATAATTTAGTCCATGAGGTCTGAACGTCAGAATTACTTTTATTGGGAGTTTTGTTATTGCTTGTTGAGCTGTTTCTAACAATGTGTCAATATCTTCTCTGCGGTGGGCATCATCTACTACTAGTACACATTTTCGTTCAGGCAATTCATTAATTGAGTCCCTTGATAATGGATTTTCGCTAACATATCTTAGTTCGCACTCATAGTGTTTTGATTCAAAAACTTTCCCAAATTCAAAAAGTATTCTGCTTTTTCCAATTCCTCCCCTGCCAGGTAAAAGTGCTATTTTTTTATCTGACTCTACGAAATTATCTAGCTGTGATAAAATTTCATTTCGACCTACAAAGGGGTATGTATGATTCAGCAGATTTGTCTTTTCGAGGTAACGAGAGAAAAAATCAGCGGTAGTATAGAAATATTTCAATTTATTTTGGCTTTTTTCTGCAGGTTTTGGTGGTTTAGAATCTGAATCATTTCCTCCTTCTTTAAGTTCCACATGTTTTGTCAGTTTCTCAAAGAAAGTGTCAAAGTCACCATCTTTTCCCTCTATTATTCTAAAAGTTTTCCTAACTGCTAAAGTCTGATAAATCCTGCTTTCCTCGCACGGATGTGTTGGATTTACGAAATAAATTTCATTTACTTCATCTTCAAAAAGTAAATCAATATCTCTATCACGTCCACTATATCCTACAATTATGAGGCTTTGATTAATTAATTGGG
This sequence comes from Methanosarcina sp., assembly GCA_013331265.1. Classification (GTDB taxonomy): domain Archaea; phylum Halobacteriota; class Methanosarcinia; order Methanosarcinales; family Methanosarcinaceae; genus Methanosarcina; species Methanosarcina sp10923u. Next base: position 1,355 of record DUGS01000192.1, on the reverse strand, counting down.
ATAAACACGCCTTAATCTCTTTTTCAAAACCGAAGAGTTCTTTCTTTGTAAATTTGTAGCTTGTAGGAGATTCTAGAGTACCATGCAATTTGATTATTCTTATGTTATTGTTAGATAAGCGGAGTTGGGATACTATTTTGTCATGGTTGTCTTCTTCAATCACAATTCTTTCAAAGAAAATCTTTGAACTACCTAATGCTTTCTCCAGCAAAACATCTAGGTTTGTTGAGAAGACTGTTTTTATGTAACCCTTTTTTATGAGTTTAACTAAAAAATTATACCCTGGTGAGGGATTTTTATCTTTCAATAGATGTTTTTCAAGAATTGCACGTCGAGTCTTAAGATCTATTGAGTCCCATTCCTTTAAAAAGAGGGTGCGCTTCTCTTTGTTTATCTTTTCTCTTAAAAGTTCTCCATATTCTTCATTGATTTCTGTTGCCTTTTTGATGTCATTTTCCCATTTTTCAAAATTGTTACAGTCTTTCAAAATATCATCAACAATATCCATCATATTTGAGCATCCAGATTCTTGAGATGCTCCAGCACCGAGAAACAAAATATATGGTTCTGCTTCCTCTGATTTTATTCTTGAAACCATTCTGCTAGCTAAAGCTCTTATAGGATCTAACATATGAAGCGCCAACTATCTTATTTGAGAATCTATGTATGAAATGAGAAATACTACTTATAAAACATTACGATTTTTCATTGTTCCTGAATATAATCTTCAAAACAGCAGCGTAATCATAGAATTTACTATCGAAGGATTTGAGGGAACTGGGGCGGAAATATAATAGAAAAGTGATATTTTCCGGTCTTTTTGCGGCTTTTAGCTGATTTTTGTCTTCTATTTTTGTTTCCATATCATCTTTAAATACTCACAGACCTAATGTTATTCTGGTAAAGATGGAAGGCAAGAGCTTGAATTACACGGTTCTTATCGAACAGGACGAAGATGGTGTATACGTTGCAAAGGTTCCTGACATACCGGGTTGCTATACACAGGGAAAAACTGTGGAACAGGCTATGGAACGTATAAGGGAAGCGATCCAGGTTTGTCTCAAAGCTTAATCAAAAATATATTAAAAAAGTTATCTTTCTTTAAGAGCTCTCCTTTACCAAATCTATTTTTTCCTTCTTTTGCCGTCATTTCACTCCAGCATACCTTTAAATGATCACAAACAAATTATACTGACATGGAGAACGCTGCCCGGCACAAAGAGTTGTTCGAAAAAATCTCTTCTTTCCTTGAAAAAGAAGGAGCGACAAAGGTAGCTGTTTTTGGCTCTTATGCAAGAGGGGAAGAAAAGCCGGAAAGCGATATCGATATTCTAGTGGAGTTTTCAGAAACAAAA
>DUGS01000068.1:6092-13379 GCA_013331265.1 Methanosarcina sp. | reverse complement strand
ATATAAAAAGGTTGGAAAATTCTAAACCGTCCAAAATGGAAAAAAGTTAACCGGCCTTGACAAATACGCCAGCAATAAGGCCATAATGACCAAGATGAGTTGTGGATTCAGAGCTAGGGGAGAGAGTCATCAAGGTAAAATGGGAAGAGATTTTATAAAAAGTATTGGAAGAATTTAAAAAACCTATATTCGGCAGGTAGCTTGTTTTTTTCACAACATTTTTACTGATAGCGTTTTTGCTGGAAAACACATTATCTCTGATACAAAACATTATTGCAAAAATGGTTCATTGTTTATATATGTCGTGAAATTTGGGGCATATGTTAACCAGTTTCACACCACATACGTATTACATAATTTATGAAAAACGTAATCAGTAAAAATCCTCAAAATCTAATGTCGACCTGCCGAGAGTAGGAAAAAATATAAAATTAAGAAATTTTACTGCGGAAAGTGGGTATATAATAAATTTTTATAAATTTTAAAGAATTGTCAAGTCCAGTTAGGACAAAAAAGAAGAGAAAATATCAGTACCAATTAGTGGGGACTGTCAAACTTAGGTTATATAGAATTCAAGATTAGGAAGCAAGTTGGAGCCTTGGGATTAACCCAATTGGATTAATTAATCATAGCTATAGAGCAACTAAATTAGATTTTGAGATGATTTTTCACTATACATATATTTCTTCAAAAAAAACAAATTTATGATTACTGTAAATATAAGCGATGCTGATGTTGCAGTGGCTGCGCCTATTATTCCAAATTTTGGGATAAGTAAAATATTTGATATTGTATTAAATATCGCGCAGTATATGGAAGTTTTGAATGAAGTCTCTAATTTCCCGATGCTTGCAAATACAGTGCCGATGGATACCCAAGGTGAAAAAATTGAATAGCCAATTAACAGAATTAAAAGAGGCTTGTATGCAGGTAAAAAATCGCTTGAGAAAAAAAGACAAATGGTAATTTTACCAAAAGCTGCTATAATCACGGATAAAAACGAAGTAATCAAGAGAGTTTTTGTTGTCGTGCTTCTAATAAGTTTGCGAATATTCTTGAAATCTTTTCTTCCATTATAGGCTGATATTGAAGGATAAGTTATTCTTTGGATTGCTCTAGGCAGTAATATGATGACCTGTACAAAGATTACAGAAACTGTATAATACCCAACTTGAGTTTCGTCCATAAAGTAACCTATCAGTAGGGTATCAATTTGAGTGTTAATCATGCCTATCGAATCTATGAGGATTACATATAATCCAAAAAATACTATCTTTCTCAAATAATCATTGAATCTTATGTGTTCTTTCTTAATGAATTTTTTAACTAGATATAACGATAAAAAGCCAACTGCCACTGTGGGGATTACAAAACCAAGTATGGCTCCATACAGATCCATTTTTAATAAAATTACAAAAGCTAAGGTAATAAGAAATACAGATATATTTTGTATAATACTTATATAGGCAAAAAGCTTCATTTCACGGAGTCCATTCAAAGAGCCCATAACTGTTTTCTCTATTGCCATAAACGGGTAGCATATAGCTGTTATTTTTAACAGAAGCTCCATCTCAGAGTTATGATAAATATTTATGGATATATAACCTGAAATTAAAAATAAAAGGATGGCTAAAAATAAGCCGCTAAAAATCGCTCCTGCAAATCCAGAAGATATTAATTTTATTACTGTTATATTTTCTTCTTTTTTTTCTGCTATATGTTTAGTTAGCGCTGCCCCTATTCCAAAATCTGCAAATTGAAGCCCAAACATGTATATAGTATATATTAGAGTATATACCCCAAGTGAAGAAGCACCTAGTCTGTTCCCAAGTACAACTCTTAGCAAAAAATATACTATTGCTGAGCTAAAAAGACTTAGAAATGAAAGGTTAATATCTGTTATTGTTTTGTTATTTAATAAATTTTTGATTTTCATATTCCCTTTATATATCTTTAATAGATACGCTTTTTCGTCGTTGATTTCAAAAATTATCCTTAATACTGTCCCTATTATAGACTCTTATTTAAATTCCTTTTTTGAACTAACTTTTATATTTAATCATTTTTCTAATTATTTTAATTTTTGAAGGTATCTTTCATCTAAACCTAAACTATAATTATTCTTTTTAATACTCCCCACATGCCATAGCAAACCTTTGATCATTGAATTGATAACAATATACTTTCTTGCAATCATTGCGAATATTGTATGGTATATTATAAAAGTGACTAAGTATGGAATCAATAGTAATAGATGCAGTAAAGGAAAATTCTTTCTGTATAATAATATTATATTTCTTATTCTCAAGAATGCTGTTATTTTATTGAATCCTCCTCCTGTACTACCACCACCCTTATGATATACTTTTGAAGTAGGTGAATATATTATTTTATATCCTGCTCTCATGGCTCTGATACAATAATCTTCCTCTTCTCCATATGCAAAATAATCTGGATCGAGTGCTCCAATATTCTTAATAACATTTTTTTTTATTAACATTGAACAACCTTTTACCGTGTTACTTTCACAGCCATGAGCAGTTTTTTTAGGATGTGTATATCTAGATAAGAACAAATTTTTATAGTTGATACATTTTCCATTAAACTGAATTATTGAAGGATTGTAGTAATAAAGTATTTTAGAACCAATTATGCCATTTTCTTGAGATTTCTCTCCTGTAATAACTAATTCATAAAGAAAATTTTTCTCGACAACTGTGTCGTTATTTAGTAAAAGTATATACCTAAAATTAATATTTTTTAAAGCGAATCTTATTCCTATGTTATTTCCTTCAGAAAAGCCATAGTTCTTTTTATTTTTTAGAATAATAAGCTTTCTGCCAAATGAAGATTTTGTCCATTTTCCATATGAATGTGATAACTCTATTTCTTCCTCTGAGTATTCTAATACCTTTATGGGTTTGTTCGAAGAATCATACGTACAATAATTTGACTTTGTATTAATCATTCCATTAGCATACTCTTTAATTTGTCTTATTGAGCTATTAGTCGATCCGTTGTCTACTAGAATAACCTCATAATCAGGATAATCTATTTGGTACAGCGACTCTAAACATTCTACTGTATCTTCCCATCCATTCCAATTCAAAATTATAATAACTACTTTTGGTAGCATTAATTTTCCCATCCAGAACTAAATGTTTATATATGCAATTTTTTTGTAATTATAATTTACACCTATTTCTAATAAATGTTGGAATAGTACAAATATCCACTTTATTACAAGGGGATCGCGGAGGGTCACGAATACCTCCCCCTTCATAGGTTGTCTGACAATTACTTTCGGTAATAAATGAACTCCTTCTTTTTAGCATTTTTTTATCAATATCAATAATTGTCTGACAGCCTGTTTAGGATGGGGTGGCCGCATGCAATTGGATTCATTGATTATCTTGGTTCCGATGAAATATTCATAATTTCTACTATTTTATTATTATAATTTCTTTCTATGATTTTTGGAAACTAAATGAATTTTTTGAGGTAATTGAGATTCAATAAAATAAACCTAAAAGATCCTGTATATGGTAGATAATTTTTTTTTCTATAATCTCTGTTGCAGCTTAGTAATTAATTTATACAAAATAATATAATAGAAATGCTAGAATTTTAGAGCGTAATTTAGTTCGAGTGGTCTTCTATAATCTTCGAAATATTTGCAAAGAAATATTTATATATCTTGATTTTTTTCGAGATGAATAATTTCTAAATTCTTTAGGCGTTAATTCATTACATACTTCTTTGATTAAGCTTTAAATCTAGCGTAAACAATTTTTAAGGAATAATTTCCACCTTAATTTATCTTATGAAGTTTTATGTAATTCTTCTTGATATTCCCTCACTAACACTCCAGCTCTCAATAAACTCTCAAAAGTCCCTGCATCACTCCAGAAACCCTCAAGAACTCCGTACTCCATGGCTTCTTTGCTTACGTAATAATTATTTACATCTGTTATCTCAAGTTCCCCTCTTCCCGAAGGCTTGAGAGTTTTAATTGCATCAAAAACATCAGAGTCATAGATATAGAGCCCTGTAACCGCAAAATTAGATTTCGGCTCTTTTGGTTTTTCCTTGATCCCTATTACTTTATCGCCTTTTAGCTCTGCAACTCCAAACCTGTGAGCATCAGGCACTTCTTTTAAGAAAATCTTGGCACCATCATCAAAGTTTGCAACGTCTTCTTTGATATTGTCTTGGAAGATATTATCCCCAAGAATAACAGTTACACTGTCACCGTCAACAAAATCTTCTGCTAGGCTGAGTGCCTGGGCAATGCCTCCAGCCTTTTCCTGAATCTCATAGGTAAAATGCACTCCAAAATCCACGCCTGAACCCAAGAGCTCAAGAAAATGTCCTGCATGCCCTCTGCCGGATACAATCATGATGTCTTTTATTCCGGCATTTATCAGGGTCTCCATCGGGTAGTAAATCATTGGTTTGTCATAAACCGGCAAAAGATGCTTATTAGTTACTTTAGTTAGAGGATACAGTCTGCTGCCTGTACCGCCTGCAAGTATTACTCCTTTCATATATTTCTCTCCTGCAAATAATCATTAAGTGCTTCTCTCCAATGTCTCATGGATCTGGTTTTGGAATTTACAAGAACTGAATATTTTGGCCTTTTAGCTTTTCTCGGGAATTCTTCACTGGTACCGGGAATTACATTATCGATAATAGAAGAAGCAAATTCGTACCAGGAACAGATTCCATCATTTGTAATATGATAGATTCCGGGGTTGAGTTCAATTATTTCTTTTACTTTGCTGGCAAGGTCCATTGTGTAGGTAGGTTTGCCGAACTGGTCGTTGACAACCTTAACAGTATACATTTCCTTGGATAACTTTAGCATGGTTTCAACGAAATTTTTCCCATGTATTCCAAATAGCCAGGAAATTCTTACAATCCTGTAATCATCCATGTTTTCAATGATTTTCTTCTCACCGAGAAGTTTCGAATGGCCGTATACGTTAATTGGATTTGGGATATCAGACTCCACATATTCTTTTTTAGAGCCGTCAAAAACATAATCAGTACTGAAATGAACAAGTTTTGCACCCACTCTGGCGCAGGCTTCTGCAATGTACCCAGGTCCGTATCCATTGACCTGAAACGCAAGTTCCTTGTTGTCTTCGCAGCCATCCACATTGGTATAGGCTGCTGCATTTATCACAACATCAGGTTTTATTTTTAGAACGGATTCAATAACCTGCTCTCTGTCTGTGATGTCGAGGTCATGGTGTGTCAGTTTGACAGCATCGGGAAAGACTTTGCACAGGTCTGATCCGAGCATCCCGTTAGAGCCTATAATCAGCGTTTTAATGGCTCCCACCACCATCTGTTTTCTATATACCACCTGACTGTCTGTTCGAGAGCGGTATCAAAATCATACTGAGGTTTCCAGCTCATTTTTTCAAGTTTACCTCCGTCAAGGGAGTATCGGAAATCGTGGCCTTTTCTATCTTCAACGTACTCGATTGAGGATTCGTCCTTGCCAAGCATTTTAAGGATGCGGTGGGTGATTTCGAGGTTTGTTAGTTCGTTTCCACCGTCTATGTTGTATATTTCCCCGCTGCTGCCGTTGTGGAGGACAAAATCTACTGCAGAACAGTGGTCTTCGACGTATATCCAGTCCCGGATGTTCATGCCTGTACCGTAGACAGGGACTTTCTTTCCTTCCATTAACCTGCTGATGAAAAAAGGAATTAATTTTTCAGGGTACTGGTAGGGTCCGAAGTTGTTTGTACATCGGGTTATGCATACAGGCAGTCCGTATGTAGTATAATAAGACATTGCAAGGAGGTCAGAGCCTGCTTTGCTTGAAGAATAGGGGCTTGAAGGGCTCAGGTTGTCTGTTTCGGTAAAAGAACCTTCCATTGTGCTTCCATAAACCTCGTCAGTGGAAACATGAATGAATTTTTTGATGTTATTTGCAAGGGCACTCTGGAGAAGAGTATTTGTTCCGAGCACGTTTGTCATTACAAAGACTGAGCCGTCCTCAATTGAACGGTCAACATGGCTTTCTGCTGCAAAATGAACAACCTGATCTACTTTTTTCATGACTTCGTTGACAATCACAGGGTCGCAGATGTCGCCTTTAACAAAAGAATAGTTTGGGTTATTTTCAATGTCTTTGAGGTTTGCGGGGTTTCCGGCGTAGGTCAGTTTATCAAGGTTTACAATTTGATAATCCGAATACTTTTTCAGCATAAAACGGATGAAGTTGCTGCCTATGAATCCGCAGCCGCCTGTTACAAGCAGTTTCAATTCAGTCACCTTTTTGTAGAGGTATGAATAACTTAATGTGTAATTAATTTTATGGAGTAATTATTTTAGGTAGTTAGAAATTCATCCTGGCGTTTTTTAACTCAGGCAGAAGCTTATCCTTCTCTGAAAGTTTTGAGTCTTTTTCAGTTATTTTCCAGTCAATGCTCAGTGAGGGATCGTTGTAGATGATGCCAGCCTCGGTTTCCGGGTGATAGTATTCATCACACTTGTACGCAAAAACGGCAGTTTCGCTCAGGACGGAAAAACCGTGAGCAAAGCCTTTTGGAATTAAAAATTGCTTTTTGTTTTCCCCGGTGAGTTCTACGCCTGCCCATTTTCCAAAAGTTGGAGAGTCTTTTCTCAGGTCTACGGCAACATCGTATACTCTGCCTTCCAGAACTCTTACAAGTTTTGCCTGGCTGTAAGGGGCTAACTGATAGTGAAGGCCCCGGATCACGCCGTATGAAGATTTGGATTCGTTGTCTTGAATGAAATTGTATTCTTTTCCAATTAATGATTCCAGTGTCTTTTTATTGTAACTCTCAAAAAAGTAGCCTCGGCCATCGGCAAAAACTTTTGGTTCTAGGATTAAGAGGTCTTTTATTCCAGTTTCTTTCAGGTTCATCTGTTTTGCCTCACCTGGTTTTTTATAACCTCAGGCCTTGTGCCGAGAATAATCGCAATCTTCATATTTTTACCGCATCCTTGCCGGGAGATTTTTTCTCCTTATTCTCTTCCAATCCTTAGCCCTAGAGCAGATATTTTATATTTTCAGTTTCCTGTAGACTCATTATCAATGGCTGTTACGGTATGTCCTCAAGTAACTTCTCAGTAAGGTGGGAGCCAATAAAACCCATCTCGCCAGTAATGATTACTTTTTTATTTTAAAAAGATCCCCTCTTGTAAACTTGTGAAACTACGGAAACTTTTGAAGTTTGCATTTGAGGTCTGCTTTTCTGTACTTCCTTTTTAATCCTCTGGATGTGGCCTCTTCCAAGGGCTTTG
>DUGS01000068.1:3448-5808 GCA_013331265.1 Methanosarcina sp. | reverse complement strand
TTACGATATCTTCCGGTTCAAGGCTAAGATAGTCTTTATGCGGGACTGCAAAAATCAGAGCCTCTATACCTTTAATAGCTGTTGAAAAGTCAGTTTCCATTTTTAACTCAGCAAGACATTCCTGGTTTCTGAAGAAATGCTTCTTAGACTGGCCGGATACCGGATATGTGTCCTGGCTTTCCAGCTCGTACCAGTGGTCTACGTAAGGGTCGTGGACACGCATTTCAGCGCCCATTTCCGTAAGTTTCCTTACGACAATTTCGCTTCCGCTGTATCTGGTGTCGCCTACATCCTGCCTGTAGCTGGCTCCGCAGATCAGGACATCTGCTCCGGCAATATACCTGTCCATGTTTCGGAGGGCGTCTCTTGTGAGCTCGGCTACGTGAAGAGCTCTTGTATCGTTGACATCGATTGATGTAGGGGTAATCTTGAAAACCTCGTCTCCATCTTCAAAACCCAAAATATGCTTATATGCCCAGTAACCTAGTCCCCCATCTTTTGGAAGGCAGTAGCCACCTATGCCTGGACCTGGGAATATTATATTGCTGTGCGTTGGACGCATTTTTATTGCATTTATGACCTTTATGATGTCCACGCCATTTCTTTCTGAAAAGAGACTCCATTCATTAAGGAATGCGAGTATTGTTGCACGGTATGAATTTTCAATAATTTTTGCGGTTTCGGATTCTATCGGTCTGTCCATTACCGTCAGGGGGTAATCTTTGGTATTGATTACTTCCTTCAGGAATTTCTCAACTTTTTCTCTTGCTTCGTCATTGCAGCCGGCACAGACTCTCCAGAAATCCCGCACACTTGCAACGTAATCTCTTCCTGGCATGACTCTCTCATAACTATGTGCGAGCAGAGGGGTTGAATCTATTGCGCGTTTGTAGAACGCTTTTTTCAGGAGTGGAAGTGCAACGAATTCTGTCGTTCCGGGAGCGACGGTGGTTTCGATCAAGACAAGGCAATCAGGACGTATGTTTTCTCCGATTATTTTCATCGAAGTTTCAAGTGCAGCCATATCAGCTTCGCCGGTTCTGACGTTTCCAAGCTCACATTTTATGTAGTCGCACTGAATATCCACTACGACAACATCAGCCAGTTTCAGGCATTCGTTTGTATATGTAGCTACAAGGGTTTTTGTTTCAAGGACGCAGCGTTTTATTATCTCATCTACTTCTTTGTCTTCTGATTTCACAGGAGACTGTCCTCTATTGAGCAGGGGGATTTTCCAGTAACTGCGGGTGCTTGGCCTCTGACAGCCGATTACAAATTTGCTATAGTTTCCGTTTTCATCTTTTGTGTCTGCAATGATCGCAGCCATCACCGATCCGACGAATCCAACTCCCATTACAACAACAATTTCTTTTTCTTCTTGCCGGGCTTTATTCACAAGAGTTTTTATTCTGTTAAATTCCTCTTTATATTCTTCAGGTCCAGGTAGTAGAAATTCTTCTCCTTCTGGGCTAACTGAATAGTCTTTTATTTGAGAAGTAAAATCTACAGGTAAGCCTCTCTCATTTTGTAGGCTTTCAGGTTCGGTATAACGATATTTAATTTGAGAAGACATGCCCTTTCCTCCTTCAATTTCAGATAAAGTAATTATTTTTCAAATTAAATTTTCTTTCTAATTCAGGTCTTGCGCCGAGAACAATTACAATCTTAATATCTTTACCGCTCCCTCATCAGAAAAATTTTAAGAGATATTAATTTTTTAATAAGATACTCACTAAGTTATTTAACTCATTTGGTGAGTTTTTAAATCATTCGATTGACATGTATTTTTTGAAAAAAATATTATTTATTAGGGTACAAACTTATAATATATAGTTAATAAGTATCTCCTTTTCTTATTCAAAATTTTTAACTAATACATTTTAACTAAGCAGGTTTTTGTGAAAAAAATTAAAAACACAGGTTTTTTTCAGCCTCCACAAAAGATATCTTCCGCTTTAATGCCCACGGCATGGCAATAGAAAGAGGGGTGCTTGCAGCGGGCAGGTCAGGGTTAAAGGTAAAAGAGATGCTTATCTGCTTCAGGTATGACGTTGACGGCTCGACCGAAAATCCGGTAAGGCATGAGGACGCCGTCCTCTTAAAAATTTTTATGGACGTGGTGTACAGCAAACCTCTTTCAAATATTTTCTCTTTCATATATTTCTCTCCTGCAAATAGTCCTTAAGTGCTTCTTTCCAGTGTCTCATAGGTCCGGTTTTAGTATTCACAAGAACGGAATACTTCGGACGTTTTGCTTTCCTTGGGAATTCTTCACTGGTGCACGGAGTTACATTATCGATAATAGAAGAAGCAAATTCGTACCAGGAACAGATTCCATCATTTGTAATATGATAAATTCC
>DUGS01000068.1:2686-3177 GCA_013331265.1 Methanosarcina sp. | reverse complement strand
AGCATGGTTTCAACGAAATTTTTCCCATGTATTCCAAAAAGCCAGGAAATTCTTACAATCCTGTAATCATCCATATTCTCGATAATCTTCTTTTCACCGAGAAGTTTTGAATCACCGTATACATTAATCGGATCCGGGATGTCAGACTCCACATACTCTTTTTTGGAGCCGTCAAAAACATAATCAGTACTGAAATGAACGAGTTTTGCACCTGCTCTGGCGCAGGCTTCTGCAATGTATCCAGGTCCGTATCCATTGACCTGAAAAGCAAGTTCTTTGTTGTCTTCACAGCCGTCCACATTGGTGTATGCTGCTGCGTTTATTACAACATCAGGTTTTATTTTTAAAATGGATTCAATGACCTGCTCTCTGTCTGTGATATCAAGGTCATGGTGTGTCAGTTTGACAGCATCCGGAAATGTTTTGCACAGGTCTGAACCAAGCATCCCGCTGGAGCCGATGATCAGCGTTTTAATGGCTCCCACCACCAT
>DUGS01000068.1:1541-2513 GCA_013331265.1 Methanosarcina sp. | reverse complement strand
CGGGTTTCCAGCCCATTTTTTCCAGTTTGCTGCCGTCAAGGGAGTAGCGGAAATCGTGGCCTTTTCGGTCTTCAACATACTCGATTGAAGATCCGTCCTTGCCAAGTATTTTAAGAAGCCGGTGAGTGATTTCAAGGTTTGTAAGTTCGTTTCCGCCGTCTATGTTGTAGATTTCTCCGGCGCTTCCGTTGTGGAGGACAAAATCGATCGCAGAACAGTGGTCTTCTACGTAGATCCAGTCCCGGATGTTCAGGCCTGTACCGTAGACAGGGACTTTCTTTCCTTCCATTAACCTGCTGATGAAAAATGGAATTAATTTTTCCGGGTACTGGTAGGGGCCAAAGTTGTTTGTGCATCGGGTTATGCAAACCGGGAGTCCATAGGTTGTGTAATAAGACATCGCAAGGAGGTCTGAGCCTGCTTTGCTTGAAGAATAGGGGCTTGAAGGGTTCAGGTTATCTGTTTCTGTAAAAGAGCCTTCCATGGTGCTTCCGTAAACCTCATCTGTGGAAACATGAATGAATTTTTTGACCTTATTTGCAAGGGCACTCTGGAGAAGGGTGTTTGTCCCGAGTACGTTTGTCCTGACAAAAACCGAGCCGTCTTCAATCGAACGGTCCACGTGGCTTTCGGCTGCAAAATGGACAACCTGGTCTACTTTTTTCATAACTTCATTTACAACCGCAGGGTCGCAGATGTCGCCTTTGACAAAAGAGTAGTTCGGGTTGTTTTCAAGGTCTTTGAGGTTGGCGGGGTTTCCCGCATAGGTCAGTTTGTCAAGGTTTACGATTTGATAGTCCGGATATTTTTTCAGCATATAACGGATAAAGTTGCTGCCTATGAATCCGCAGCCGCCTGTTACAAGCAGTTTCAATTGAGTCACCTTTTTGTGGGGTATATATAATTTTCAAGAGTAAATGTTTCAGGAGTAAATATTTCGGGAATAACTATTTCATGAGTAAATATTTCATG
>DUGS01000068.1:0-1303 GCA_013331265.1 Methanosarcina sp. | reverse complement strand
AATATTTCATGAGTAAATATTTCAGGTCATCAGAAATTCATTCTGGCGTTTTTCAATTCAGGCAGAAGCTTATCTTTCTCTGAAAGTTTTGCATCTTTTTCAGGTATTTTCCAGTCAATATTGAGGGCAGGGTCATTGTAGATGATGCCGGCTTCAGCTTCCGGGTGATAATATTCGTCACACTTGTATGCAAAAACGGCAGTTTCGCTCAGGACGGAAAAACCGTGAGCAAAGCCTTTTGGAATTAAAAATTGTTTTTTGTTTTCCCCGGAGAGTTCCACGCCTTCCCATTTTCCAAAAGTTGGGGAGTCCTTTCTCAGGTCTACGGCAACATCGTATACTCTGCCCCTCAGGACCCTTACAAGTTTTGCCTGGCTGTAAGGGGCTAACTGGTAGTGAAGACCTCGAATCACGCCGTATGAGGATTTGGATTCATTGTCCTGTATGAAGTTATATCCCTTCCCGATCAATGTTTCGAGTGTTTTTTTATTATAACTTTCAAAAAAATAGCCCCTGCCATCGGCGAAAACTTTTGGCTCAATAATTAAGAGATCTTTTATTGTTGTTTTTATCAGGTTCATTTGTTTTGCCCCCCATTTGCTCCATTTAAGCCGCTTCAGGGATTCTCCAACTTTATGAACTTTTATTGAATTACACTTTACAGTTATTTAATACATTCGATTTAAGTTTATTATTTATCAGAATTGATTTTTTTTATTAACTTCTTTCAATTCTTAGCCCTAAATTTGCTCTAATAGAAGTATTTTATATAAGCTTTTGAAATAGATTTTTCAGAGAACTTTAACCAGAAATAAGGTTCCCGATCAGAAAATTCCCTGAATTTTACCGGGTAATGGCTTCTCTAAGAACGGCAGCTTGCACTTGGGCGGGAATGCTACGGATATGCCGGTGTACAGGCGTATAGGGTAGGCTGTTCTTGAAGAGCCACGGTCATGAACTCCGTCGTCAAAATTACCGACTCTCAGAGTGGGTTCCGTGCCTTTTCTGTATCTTTACTACTTCACCCTATCAGGATCCGTATTCGGCATGGTCGGGTTTTATATGGGGCTCATTTTTTACGTATTTTTACTTTGGCAGAGGTCTGGAATCAGGGCCTACAATACTGCCTTTTTACAGTTAGATTTTTATGGCCCAATAAGTGTTTTATTTTTTCAATTTTACCTGTAGACTCATTATCAATGGCTGTTACGGTATTGTCCTTAAGTTACTTCTCAGTAAGGTCGGAACCGATAAAATTTATCTCACCAGTGACTATTACTTTTTTGTGTTTCAAAGATCATTT
>DUGS01000180.1:30342-30647 GCA_013331265.1 Methanosarcina sp. | reverse complement strand
AATATTATGTTGGAATTATAAATTTAAAATCAAATATTCCCATAAAATCAATGGTTTTCGATGGGAATCTTGAGCATTATTTTTTACCGAAACAATACACAGGAAGACCCTATTCACATAAGGAAGTTAATGAATGAATTTTGTATGTCACGATAGATTGCACCTGAAAAGATATTTTCCTTCACCTGGGCTCCAGGTCAATAGTTTATATATTATGTATCTATCCGTATGGACGGTTATTATCAGGAAATCTTTTGTCAGGAAATCGCCAGTCGATTTCTACAAATATTTACTAACACCTAAAA
>DUGS01000180.1:24635-30125 GCA_013331265.1 Methanosarcina sp. | reverse complement strand
AAATATTTACTAACACCTAAAAGAAATTTGGTGCCAATAATGAAATTAAATCAAGTTCAGATGAGTTCAATATGTAGGAAGTGTTGATGTGACTGAACGACAAGTTGAAACTGTACTTATCGAAATCCCTAAAGGAAGTCGGAATAAGTACGAGTACGATAAAGAAAAGAAAGTGCTTAAATTCGACAGAATGCTTTTTTCTTCAATGGTATATCCCTCTGATTATGGCTTTTTCCCTGATACTCTGGCACTTGACGGTGACCCATTAGATGCTATGGTTTTGACCTGGGAACCTACCTTTCCAGGTTGTGTAATAGATGTACATCTTGTGGCATTGTTTGATATGGAAGATGATAAAGGAAGAGATCAAAAAATACTATGCGTTCCAAAGAATGACCCTATGTGGAATTATATTGAGACAGTTGATCAGGTTCCGCCTCATCTATTTAAGGAAATTACTCACTTCTTCCAAACTTATAAGAATTTAGAGGAAAAACGAGTGAAGGTTATCGGTTGGAAAGGCCTTGAAACAGCAATAACTGTACTTCAGGAAGCTAAGTCCCGATATATTGAAAAAAATAAATAATGTAATCAGTAATGAGTTATTTTTTTGTTTTATGTCCGGTGTGATGTTCTTTCATACTGCTGATTTTTCGACAAGGGGGGAACTTGCCCCCCTGCTCTGTGTATTTTCTTTAAGACTTTTTGTATAATTCCGTCCAACCATCACATAATCCTTATAGTCCGGAATGTTCCTTGATTCATCCCTTATTCATAGTATGGAATACAGCATTGATGCTGTTCCTATCCCGAGAGGTTCCATTATAAGTTTGACTCCGTACTTCTGTTGAAGTTCCGTAGAAATTGCACAGGGGATTCCAGGGGTAGAAATTATGCAATTTTCCGAGATTACGGATTCGGGAATTGTATTCGCACAGGGTGTCGCCTCAAAAATAATTGAGAACTTTCTGGGGCTTTTGGGGTCAAAAGGAATAATTCCAAGGCTGGAAACGGTTTTTTCGAGAAGGGCTTTGTCAGCATCATATCCGTAAACCCTGAACCCTTTATGTACGAGGTGGGCTACCCCATGGAAGCCCACTTTTCCAAGGCCCACGGCAAGCACATCTTTTGAGTCGGCTTTCAGGTACCTGGAAGCTATCTCAGCATATATTATACCTGTGCAGGGCTGGTTGTTGGCTATTTTTCCGTTTTTGAGGTTATGGGCAAGGTAAGTATGGTCGTCTGCCATGAGGATGATCTGAGCCCCGTTTTTTACTGCCTCGTAATACCCGCTAATATCGGGCATATCCGTAACGAAACTGTCAAACGCGAAATACTCGGTAATTGCATGCAGGGAAGCCGAGAAATTCCCTATTATCCCATTTCCTGAAGTCACAGGTACGATACCTACTTTTTCACAGCATGGTGTTGTGCCATAGAGATCTTTACAGATCCCTTTTATATCAAGCCCGGTTACTTTCCGGACAGCAGAATCAGCCTCTTGAAGCTGTCTGTTAATATTTTCCAGGTCTTCGGGGGTTAAAAGTGCCATTTTTTTACCTCTCTTTTCAATTTTTGAAAAATTCTTCCTGCTTTAAGCAGCAGCTCCGAAACGGTCTCTCAGGACCGAAATCCCTTTGCTCTTTTTAGCCTCGGCTTCTCCTCTATCCTTTCCCCAGAAAACCAGGGTGAACACAGGATCTTCTCTTTTACACAGGAAAATCTCGATGCCAGGCTCTTCGTAATATTTGCCGTAATCACTTCCCATGGACAGTGCCTGTTCTCCAACAGGTATGAAAACTCCATTTTCTGCAAGCATGAGATGTTCGTAAATACAGTATCTGTCTTTGGGAAGAGTTTTGATTTCTTCGATACCCTCTGTAAAGGCACGGAAAAGAAGTTCTATGAGATTTATCCCGGAAGAATAATAGACTGCAGTTGGGGTCTGGCTTGGGAAGCGGGCATCGATTTCAATAACTCTCAGCCCCCTGGGGCCGGAAATTGCTTCCACGTCCATTATCCCTTTTAAGGGCAGGTTCGATGCAAGGGAATAAGCTATCTCTCTAAATGAAGGGTCGAGAGGGAGAGGGGTTACCATATGGCAGTCATAGGTTTTGTCGATATGCACAAGGGTTTCTTTTACTACAGCAAAGTGATTTCCGTCTCCGATGACCTCAAGGGAGACCACTTCCCCTTCCACATATTCTTCGATCAGCATGCCAGGCTCAAGGCTTTCAAGCTCTTCCCTGTCATAGATAATTCTCGCTCCCACGCTGCTGCTCTCGCAGGGGGGCTTTACAAAATAAGGCGGCTCGGATGGTTTGTCCTGAGGGGTCGGAATTCCTATGGACGCAAAGTATTCTTTTGATTTTCTCTTATCCCTGCTAATCCAGTAAGCCTCGAAATCGAAGAGTACCGGACAGGAGAACTTTTCTTTTATAGTGCTCAGAAACTCTATGCACTCAAGGTTTTCGTTTACCGGCAGTATGGCATCAACACTTTTTGAGATATCGAGGAGTTTTTCCGGCTCCTTTATCACATCAAAGCACTGGAACTCATCTGCATAGTTCCTTATAAGCGTCTGAGGGTTTTTGTCTATCACAAGCACTTTCATTCCGGCTTTCTTAGAGAGATATGCAGCCTCAAAGCCCTGTAGTTTCCCCCCTATAAGACATATCGTTTTCAGGCTAGCACCCCAGGACTTTTTCAAACTCGGCCTGCGAGGCAGGTTCCATTCCCATAATCTTCAGCCTTTTGACAACGCTTGTAATATCCCTGTCCCGCTCTTCCATGCCGCGGTCGTAATTGGCAACACCCTCTAGCCTGGGATCGGGAGGGAGGATAGAGGTTACAATATTTGCTCCGGCGTTTAAGCGGTGCACCATGCCGTCGATACCTTCAAGGTCAAGGGAAGCCGGGATCAGGCATTTCGGGAACATGAGCCTGAGAACTGCTATAATTTTCAGTTCCGAAAGTGTTGAACTATCCCTAAAATCCTCAAGTGGAGTCCCTTCCTGGGGCAGGAAAGTCATAACTCTTACCATGTTTGGATTGTTTGCTTTCATTCCCCTGATGGATATAACAGTTGATTCTATATTGTTTCCTATGCCTGTAAGGATCCCATCTTCCACACAGTATCCATGTTGTTTTGCAAAGCGCCTGGTATTGAGCCTTCTTTCGAAGGACTGTCCGACCCTGAGCTTTTCGTAAAGTTTGCGGTCATAGGTTTCCTGGTAGAGGGCTAAGAAATTTGCCCCTTTCTCCCTGGCTTTAAGAAGAGTGTCTCTGTCCATCACTCCCGGAGAAATCATTATTGGAAGCCCAAGTTCTTCCTTTACTATCCGGACAAGATCAACAAACCGGTCAGGGTCATCATAATAATAAGGGTCCTCCCCCATTGTCAGGTCAATCATGTGAAAGCCTGCTCCTTTCAGGGCTTTACACATATCTTTTATCTCTTCTCCGGTCAGACGGTAGCGGTTAATTTCATTTTTACAGTTATAGTAGCAAAAAGCGCACTGGTTTTTACAATAGGTCGAAAAATAGATGAAGCAGTTAAGAAATACCCTGTTGCCGAAATAATGGTTTCTGACTTTTTGAGCTACGTAGTAAAGCTTTTCAAGTTCTTCTTTGGATTCAAGGGAGAGAAGAGCTCTCAGATCATCGTCAGATAATTCGAAACCTTCAATGATTTTTTCTCCGAAACTATCAAGTTCTTCAGTTACCATTTTTTGGATCAAAATTTCACCCTCTCATAAATTTACAATTTTTTCCATCCTTGCAGCCTTCCTTCTACATTTTTCAGGCTAGACCTTCCGGACCTGTTTGCCATTTTAAGTTTCCGGATTTACGGTCTTTTAGGTTTATGGTCTTTTATTTTCTTTAGTTAATGTCGCCATTTATCGCCATTACAGGTTGGTGGAAATTCCATTATAGTAAGATTCGGACCTTGAGGCTCTCTTGATATTTTTGAAGTCATGCATAACTTTTAGCAGGCGTTCAAGCCCGAAACCTGCCCCTATCCAGGGCTTATCAATACCCCAGTCCCGGTCCATGGGTACGGGGCCCACAACTGCAGAGGAAAGTTCGAGGTCACCATGCATGACATCAAGGGTATCCCCATAGACCATGCAGGAATCGCCTACGATCTCGAAATCAATTCCAAAATGGTTCAGGAACTCCGTGATCATGCCCTCAAGGTTTTCCCGTGTGCAGCCTGATCCCATCTGGCAGAAGTTAACCATGGTAAACTCTTCCAGGTGTTCTTTGCCGTCAGACTCTTTCCTGTAGCAGGGCCCTATTTCGAAGATTTTTATAGGGTCAGGCAGAACTCTATCCAGCTTGCGCAGGTAGTTGTAAAGAGTCGGGGCAAGCATGGGCCTTAAACAGAGGTTTTTATCCACTCTGAATATTTGCTTTGAAAGTTCCTTGTCGTTGCCAATACCCATCCTTTCAATATACTCTGCAGGGATCAGAATCGGGGACTTGATTTCCAGAAAACCCCTGTCCACAAAGAATTTTGTGATCTCGCGTTCGAGTTTTCCCAGGTAATTTTCCCGATCTTCTGCATAGATTTGCTGAAGGTCTTTTTTTCTCCGGGAAAGCAGCTCGGACTCAAGCTCCCTGAAAGGCGTTCCGGAATTCAAAGAAATCTCATCTTTCGGACTTAACAGTGCTTCGAGCCTGTCAATCTGACTCTTTGTAAGTGCAGGAGCACTTGCCTGAACAGGGGCCGAAACTGATGTAGCAGGGCTTGTCGGTTCCCTTGCTGATACAGATGCAGGCGCTGCCGAAGGAGAATTTGCTGTTGATACGGAGACCGGTGCTGTTTTTTCAAGCGGTTTTGGAGCCCTTGCAATGGATTTCGGCATGGCTTTTTTAGTCCTGGGAGCAGAAACTACCTTTACTTTCACACTGGTCTTATCTTCGCTCTTTTTTGTAAGGAAGTTATTAATATCCTCATCCGAAACTCTGCAGTGCCTGCATGTCCTTTTATATTTGTGGTGCCTGAGTGCTCTTGCGGTCCTGCTGCTCCTGGAGTTATTTACAACAAGCCTGTCTCCACAGGCCATTTCGATATAGATCTTCCTTCGTGAAACTTCGTGGTACTTGATTTTGTGGATTGTTCCGGTCCTGGACATCCAGAGCCCGGTTGCAGATATCAGATTTTCTAGTGGTTTTTTATCCATAGTGTTACCCTCGGTGAACTAAAACCCGGCTAATTTCCAAGAACAGTATTCAGAACCCCGGCTTACAGAACATAAGCGCGTAGCCAGCAATTGCTGACAGCTACCCGGAAAAGAGATGTATATCCCAGGAGATAGAAACGGTTATAGACTCTGGAAAAACTTTCCTGACTCTATAAAAAACCTCAGTGGAATGTTATGCAAGTGCCATTCCGGGATTCAGAAACGTGGCGGAAACCCCGGGAATCTAACCCGGCTGAACGGATTTAGAGTCCATTCGATCTACATGATCAGGTTTCCTCCT
>DUGS01000180.1:22511-24513 GCA_013331265.1 Methanosarcina sp. | reverse complement strand
TGGCGGAAACCCCGGGAATCTAACCCGGCTGAACGGATTTAGAGTCCATTCGATCTACATGATCAGGTTTCCTCCTTGACAAAATAAAATAAAAATTCAGTAGTTATTTTTTTTTTCTATAGCAATCTTAATTGATATCATAAAATAATATTATTTAATATATATGTTTATTGGTGAAAACTGGTCAGAATCTTGTTCTTATTTCTAGTTTTTTGGGTAAACCGCTTCACGTAGAAAGATATCGGTAAAACATTTATAAGTAAAGAAGTTCTGTGTCAAAAACACAAAAATCGGATAAAAATCCGGAATAAAAAGGAAAATAGTTAAAGAAACAAATCAAATTTTAAATCAAGTTTTCTTTAAATCAAGTTTTCCTGCTTATGACTGTTCGTACATCCCGAGTGTGCTTAGAGTAAGGGCAGTTGCGTTTATGTCGTCTTGTTTATTTCCCCAGGCTCCGCTTTCACGGGCTTTTCCAAGGAGCCAGCGAATGGAAACTTCAACTTCTTTTTTAAAACCTGCAAGGAGCAATGCCTGAATTGCCAGATTGCTTGTAGAAATATGCTCCCAGCCTCCGTCCTGTCCTCTCTTTGAAAGGACCCATTCAGCCCTTTCGCGGATAAATTCTTCAAAATCCCTGCTTTCTGCCAGTTTTTCCTGCTTTTTGAGGGCTGAGATTATGAGGGAGGTGGTACCTACCTGTTCCCAGGCGGGGCCGTAGTTTTCGTATAACCAGTCACAGCCTTCCCTGTCAGAAACTTCCATGTCAGCAAGAGCTCCAAGACTATAAGCAGTATCATAGACGTCTTCGTTCCATGAGCACCCTTTTTTCCTGGAAAGCAGCCACTTTTCCGGTGCCATCAATATGATTCCTTCAGCCGAAAGAGCTGAACATGCTCTTGCCGTATCTCTTATCGAAGAATTCCAGCAGTCAACGTCCTTTTTAAGGATCAGGCGGGTAATATAGGGGTTTTTGAGCCCCCAAAGAGCAAGAGCCGATACTGTATTTGCAAGTTCCTTTACTGACTCGATTTTCTGGGAGGAAAGCCAGTCGAAGCCTCTTTTTACTATATCAAATTCCAGGTTGCTTGACATTTTACGGTGCTTTTCAGGCTTCATGTATTAATACCTGACCTCGAGATTTTTTTGTCATGTTCTTTAACCGTCTTTTTGGGATGCAGCCCATAGTAAATTGGGATCAGCTCATAGTAAATTATATGTATGGAATTTTGCATAATAATGCATAATGGTTCGCCCAAGGAAAAGAAAAATGGTGAATTTTAAACACCAGCTACGGCATTTCAGGCCTGAAAATTTCGAAGAAGGTTCTTCTGATGGAGTAGTCCTGACAGTTGATGAACTTGAAGCCATGAGGCTCAGTTTTCTGGAAAATCTGTCCCAGACCGCAGCTGCTGCCTGTATGGATATTCACCAGTCTACTTTTCAGAGGACGCTTAGAAGAGCACTTGAGAAAGTAACTGAAGCCTTTGTTTATGGAAAATCAGTAAAAATTGAAGGAGGAGATTACAGAATGCCAGGAGGAGACGGTAGCGGTCCTGAAGGTAAGGGACCTGGCGTGGTCAGCCGGGGAGGCAAAAGGCAATGCAGGAGCAGGGGAGGAACAGGCGGCCCGGAAGGGACATGCATATGTCCTCAATGCGGATACGAAGTACCCCATAGGGCAGGAGTGCCGTGTGTTGAGATGAAATGTGAAAAGTGCGGGACTCAGATGGTAAGGAAGTAACTGATAACGCGACAATGTAGATTTGGATTAAACAGAAAGGAGCTTTTATATGTCAGGTGAAAACAGGACAGGGATGCTGGGCCAGGGGCCAGAGACAGGCAGGTGCCCGGTATACTGTACAGGTGATAACGCCCATGTGTATATGAAAAGACCTCCTGCCGGCTTAGAAAGGAAATTTGGAAGTAAAGCCGGCTGCAGGCAAAAGATGGGCTGCAGGGCAGGGCAGAGTTTCAGGCGCAAAAGAGCTTTTGAGTTCGA
>DUGS01000180.1:21395-22278 GCA_013331265.1 Methanosarcina sp. | reverse complement strand
CTGAACCTGAAGTGGAGTCCTTTGAAAAAAAGATGAACCTCCTGAAACAGGAACTTGAAACCATTTACAGGAAACTTAAAACTCTCAGACTGCCAGAGGGTGGCAGACAGTAATTTTTTTGTCATGGAAAATGGCCTTTTTTCTGCCTTAATTCTAAAGAAGATTTTTTCTGCCTTACAACTTTTTCCGTAACTTCCCTATCTCAGGTGTGACTCTCTTTATTTCGGACCCTGGCTTTTCACTGTTCTTTCTCGCTCATGGCAGGGGCCAGTACTTCTTCACCCTTTTGGCAACGACGGAAAAGCTCGACAAATTCATAAATATCGTGTACGACAAGCACCGGGACTTTTGCATTCCTTAAAACTTTTGCAGATACGCTTCCAATCGAGAACTGTTCATATCCGCTTTTTCCAAGAGAGCCCACAACAATCATGTCAACTTTTTGCTCTTCTGCAAAGTCCACAATTTCTTCAGCCGGATTTCCTTCGAGTACCGAAGATTCAACTTTCACTCCGACAGCTTTTGCTTTTTCCTCAACATAAGATATTGCTTCACGACCAATTTTCTTAAACTGCTCATACGCATTTGCTGCCCACGCTTCCTCCATTAGGTCATTAAAAATTGGATCAATGACATGTACGGCATAGACTTTTGCTCCATTTAACTTTGCAATTTCTATCCCGAAATCCACTGCTTTTTCAGTAGCTTTTGAGCAGTCAGCAGCTATCAAAATTTGTTTGTGTAGTTTTTCTTCTTTTTGTTTCCTGACAACCAGCACCGGGATTTTTGCACGCCTTACAACTTTTTCGGATACAGTTCCAAGCATAAAACGCTCAATTCCGCTTTTTCCAAGCGATCCTACAACAATCATGTCAACTCTCTG
>DUGS01000180.1:10945-21154 GCA_013331265.1 Methanosarcina sp. | reverse complement strand
CGGCAGCTTTTGCCTTTTCCTCAACATAAGAGGTTGCTTTATGCCCTATTTCCTCAAGCTGCTCTATTTTTTTAAACTTCTTCTCGTCAATTGGAACTGAGCCATAAGATCCTGTATCAATGACATAAACAGCATAGACCTTTGCCCCCTCAAATCTCAAGGTCTCTATCCCGAAGTCTGCTGCTTTTTCGGAGGCCTCTGAACCGTCGGTAGCGATCAGAATTTTTCTTTGCGGTTTAAATTTCTCATTACCCCCTTCCATACTTACCCCCCTAATTTTCTTGACTTATTATTGAGCCGATACCAAAACCCATATCCTTGTTAACCAATCTAGATTTTTTATACCGCTTTTGTGATTGGAAACTTAATTAATTACTCAAAAGATAAGACTCAAAAAATTTGAATTTTGGTATTGGCTCATCCATGTTCCGGATTTTCGTACTTTTCACTGTCCCTTCCCATGCACAATAAGTACGAAACCTTTGCATTCCTTACTTACTAATCCACTCAGGATTAGATCATTCCTGTATCAACTTCTTCTCACTTTTGTGCCTTTCCCGGACAACCAGCACAGGAACTTTTGAATACCTTATGATTTTATCAGACACGCTTCCAAGTACAGCGCGTTCATATCTGCCTTTTCCAAGCGACCCCACTATAATCATATCGATATTATTATCCTCTGCAAAATTTATAATCTTTTCAGCCGGATGGCCTTTAAGTACTCTTGATTCGACTTCCACTCCGGCAGCTTTTCCAATTCTCTCTATATAAGAGGTCGCTTCATGCCCTACTCTCTCATATTCATCAAGCACTTCTTTTGACCAGATTTTATCCAGCGAAACTGAGCGATAAGGTGATATATCAATGACATACAGGGCATATACTTTTGCCCCACTGCACCCAACCATTTCTATACCGAAATCCGCGGCTTCGTTTGCGGTCTCTGAGCCATCGGTTGCGATCAGTATCTGTCTTCGCGGTCTGGATTCGATATCAATGTTTCCTTCCATAGTTACCCCCTCATGTTCTAATCTATTATCCCCATAATCTGAACTTTCATATTTTCACAGGCTCTTTGCACGTACGACAAGTACCGGAACTTTTGCGTTCCTGACAACTTTTTCTGATACGCTTCCGAGCAAAAAGCGCTCAGCATCGGTTTTCCCGAGCGAGCCCACGACAATCATATCAACGCCCTGCTTTTCTGCAAAATCAAGGATTTTTTCAGCCGGATGACCTTCCCTTATTACAAATTCTACATCAATGCCCGCTGCTTTTGCAGCCTCTTCCACTGTAGCAGTCATCTCAAGCCCAAAAGTCTTAAACTGTTCTTCCATTGCCGTTTTCAATTTAGGGTCCCATTTTTCGGCTGGATAACAGGTATTATCAATTACATACAGGGCATAGGCTTTTCCCTGGCTCAGCTTTGCGATTTCCATCCCGGCTCTTACCGCCTGAGCTCCGTTTTCCGAGCCGTCAGTCGCTATCAGGATTTTTTTGTAAAAATCGCTTTTCATCCCCTCTTCTCCCCGTTTAACTCATTTCAATCAATGCTTTTGTTTTTAGTTCTGGTCTATGGATCTCAGATGGTTCTTTTTTATTCTCTACTTTTCTCTCTTTTATTCTACTTTATTCCTGTTTTGTTCTCTGTTTTTTCTCTGGAATTCACTTTCTCCGGACAACCAGAACAGGAACTTTTGCGTTCTTAACCACTTTTTCTGATACGCTTCCGAGCATAAAACGTTCGACTCCACTTTTTCCAAGTGAGCCAACGATAATCAGGTCTATTCCGTTTTTTTCTGCAAAACTAACAATTTCTTCTGCAGGATGCCCTTCGAGAAGGACCGCCTCTACATCAAGGCCTGCGTTTTTTGCAGTATTTTCCACATAAGACACGGCTTCTTCCGCAAGTTCCCTGAACCGGTCATACATTGCCTCTTCCCACTCCAGATCTTCAGGGACCGAAGAATATGTCGACCTGTCGATAACGCTGGCAGCATAAATTTTCGCTCCACTCAGACAAGCGAGCTCAACCACATCATCTATAGCTTTTCTGGCATTTTTAGAGCCATCTGTTGCAAACAGAATTTTTCTATACAGCTTGCTCTTTATGATCTGCCCCCCTAAGATATTATCATCTAAATATTGATGTGTTCATATTAATAATTTTATCAATTTATTTTCCAAGGAATATATAAGTGTCTGTCGAGGTAAAAAGCATATACTTCTGAATACAATTAGTAAAGAGGAGGATCGATCTTGGGAAAGCAGAGGACCAAATTAATCCAGATATTATTTTTGATGTCCATTATCCTCCTTTTTACTTTTGGGAGTGGCTGCATCCGGAGTTTTGAGGAGGAAAGCTATTACAACATCAAGGATATGGACATCTCGGCAGATCGTGCAGGGACCTCTTTTGTAGACCTCAATGTCACGACATACATAGAAAAATACCAGGGGGATAAAGAGAAAAACACCTCTCTTATTCTGAAAGTTTATAGCAGGGAAAGTGGGCTGCTCGAAGTACAGGAAAAAGTAAATCTCGGGAAGCTGAAAAAAGGGGAAACAAAGGCCGTAAGCCAGAGTCTGAGCCTTCCCAAGACCGGAGGATATGATATCCGCTCAGTTCTTTTTGAAGAGGAAATCCAGAAAGGCAGCGGAGAAATCAAAGTTTACAACCTGGATTTTCTGCCTGCCGATGTGCAGGATATAGGGATTGAAATTTCCGAAATGGATTTCAAGGTCAGAAAGGTGGAAGATGGAAAAGTCCTCGTTGAAAGCGATATCTATATGACAAACGAGGGCAGGAAAACCAGCTCTGATTTCCGTACGCTTGTTAAGGTCCGGGAAATGGATGCAGGGCTTCTTGCAGATAAGGTCTGGATCCAGACAGGGAAAATCAAGCCCGAAACAACTGTTATCCGGAGTGTTAACCTGACAATGCCTGACCAGTACAACTACGTTGTCGAAGTGTTGATCTGGAACAATGATACTATCGTAAGGCGTGGAGAGGGTTATATCCAGCTCCATCCGGAAATAAAGGTCAAGGATAAGACTGCAACGGAGTCCAGGAAGATTCAGACAAGTGAATTCGAAAATGTTCGCGAAGATGAAATGGTTCCTGAAGAAGATTACGCCAGGGAAGAATCTACTCCGGGATTCAGCCTGTTCCTGTCAGCAGTCCTGCTCTGTTCGGCAGCAGTTCTAAGGAGGCGGTTTGGATGAGTGAAACCGAAAATTTAAGTAATACAGAGGAGCTCAGTTCAGAAACACAAAAAACAAAGGTGTCAGACCTCGGGGAGAATTTCAAGAAAGGAGTTTTTGTGATTGCCATGCTGCTCCTGCTTGTGGCAACATTCCAGCTTTATTTCTCCATAGAGCGAGTAATCGAGATCTGGTTCGAGTATCAATATATTCCTATTTTCAGGGCTGTGTACAATTTCATTGTCCTGCTCGTAAGCCTTTACATCATCAGGCTGTACATAATAAAACGCTGAAAAACGCTGAGATCTGGAAAAACAAACCGCTAATTTGAGGAGACTTTAAATTTCAGTCTCTTCAACCAGCTTTTTTACGGTCTCAAGTACGAGAACCGCGTCCTGTCTTTTTACGTCGATTCCGCTGTTAACGCAAAAATCAAGCAGTTTCTTCCTTTTTTCTTCAGATATCAGCCCTTTTTTAGCTCCTTCTTTTGTAAGCCCTAGATAGCTCCGGTCAGGGTAGTAGGTATTGATTGCAAGCTCCAGAAGATCCTCGTGTTCTTTTTTGCTTATAATCCCGGCAGTCAGAGCTGCTTTAAGGGTTTCCCGCATATTTACCAGGGGTACGGAAATGGGTTCAAAGGTATCAGGGTTTGTGCTTACAGCTACCTCATCGTCAGCCTCGATAATGCCGTCCCTGTACCATTCATAGACCTTTCCAACGCCAATCATTCCATGTGTGTCCAGTTCCGAAGCCCTGAGAGCCCCCATACTGGCGCCACCAACTACCTTTACGCCTGCATTAAGGGCGGAAATTATTTCCCTGTGTCCGACAGCAGCCCGGTCAAAGAAAATTCCGTCTATAATCCCCATGACGTTATATCCCTGCTGGACAAATTTTTCAAGCTGAAACCTGCGCACAGGGGGCTGGTAATCTGCCCTGAGGATTTTTTTTGCATCCTCATGGCTTATGCTGTTGCCGGTAAAGATTACTGCTTTTGCTTTCATCTTCTTTTCCACAACTTTATTTTCTTTTCCACGGCTTGTCGTTTTTATTCCTGGAAAACTCTCTTTTCTTTCCTGCGTTGATTCTTCTTCCTTTGCGGTCACGGTCTATCGTAAAGAGCTCAAAGCCCGGGATGATCACTCTGACCACTGGCACTGCAACTTCTTCTCTTGAGAGGTTAACGACGAGTACCCTATCTGCAAGCCCCTGCAGTTTTTCGAGTATCACGTCAATGTTTTCCGCAGGGCTCTTTTTAGAGAGGTCCTGAACTTCGGAAAGGGAAATCTTTTCTCCTTCTTCAAACCAGAACCAGTTCANNGGCACTGCAACTTCTTCTCTTGAGAGGTTAACGACGAGTACCCTATCTGCAAGCCCCTGCAGTTTTTCGAGTATCACGTCAATGTTTTCCGCAGGGCTCTTTTTAGAGAGGTCCTGAACTTCGGAAAGGGAAATCTTTTCTCCTTCTTCAAACCAGAACCAGTTCAGGCGCTTCATACGGTCGTACCCTACACTCCGGATAAAACCCTCCCTATCCGTATCTTCCCTTGCGCCCTGGATCTGGACAACCCTTGACTGTGCAGCTTCGGTTATTGCCCTTGAAACTGCGATCTCGGGTTTCAGGTGGGAACCTGCCCCCATGACCAGAAGAGCCGGGTCTTTTAGTTTTACGTCATCAGTTGCCGCAATTATTGTAGGGATTCCTGTGTCAGTCGGGACAAGCCAGATTTTGAGGTCTATCCCGGCATCTTTGAACTTCCGGGCAAGCTCGTACAGGTATCCGTCTTCTTCGGTGAGAACAATCTCTTTCCCAAGATCCCTTGTAAACTGGGCTGTGCTGATCGCATCTCTTTCTATGACCTCAAGCAGCCCGTGAAGGATAGCTTCCTCAAGCGCATTTCCTGAAGCCAGCCCATTTGTATTGCTCAGGAATAATTTCTGACACTGCCCAGGACTGTCATACGGGTGATATACTGCATTTGCACTCACAAAGACTTCTTCTTTATTCAGTAAATCGTATGCTCCGACCCACTCAAGAAGAGAGCTTGGGTTATAGGGCTGGGACAGGATCAGTGCATCCGGGTCAAGCACAGTGCAGTTTTCCCTGGCGTTCAGGTAAGATTCTACAAGAGCGGGAGCTGAAATGTCGCCTGCAATGTTTGCGTTCAGGCCGGGCCTTTCTGCCAGACAGCGTTCAAAACTCTCCATTATTGCCGAAATCCTGGCTCTCTGTTCGGTTGAACCTTTGCCTGAGTAGATGCTGATCGCTCCCGGAGCGGCACTGGGGCGAATTGAAGAGAATATCGGAATTCCGAGTCTGTCCAGATTTGTGATGTCTGCGATTCGGGTAACTCCTATTTTTTTTATCTGATCTTTTGTGTTTTCAAGGGTTGTAGCTTCATCATACACGCGCTGCGTGCCTTCGATGTATGAAAGAGATCTGTCAATTTTTATCTCGGGCATGTTAGAAACCTACTCATCTCTTGTTATATATTTTGTGATTTTTCGGGATTTCGGATTTTTTCACAGAGGGTTTTCGTAGCTGTTGTGAGAAAACTTATCTTGACAAACAGAATAACAAGTGGAAATACATGGAATACAAACAGAATAACGCTATATATTGCAGGGTCTATAAGTATGTAAGAGGGTTTATAAGGGGGTTTTTGTCCAATGAATCTTAACAAATTGTTTCTGGAAGAAAACGTAGGAGGTTTTGATCTCCTGTTTAGAACCATATACGGAACACTTTCAATTCTTGCGCTGGCAACAGGACTTGTGAAAAGGTCACCCTGGAATTGGATTGTTGCGCTGATAGCTTTTACGGGCCTCTACAGCTCAATCCTGAGGCACTGCACTCCCTATGCTATTCTTGGAATTAACACTGCAAAGAAAAAATAAAGTCATATGTAAAGAATTTATTCTTATTACTTCTTTTTTGAGCGATGGAAGTTTTTCTTTTTTAATTGCTGGGTTATATTATACAAAGCTATTTATTTTGTGAATTTGTAAAAAACATATTGGGGAGACCTATCCTTCTAGTGCCATTATATGGCTAATTTTTGCCATGTTACTTTATATATAAGTTTGATAATACTTCATACAATGTGAAATTAAGTATAAAGATGATGGGAATATGAGCGAAACAAAAATATGTGAAGTTAGGTGTCCAAACTGTAGAAAATGGTTCAGCTCAAAAATTGCTCAATTTGAAGATGCAGAAACATTTAGGCGTGCCATTACGTACAAAAACTCAGAGCCGTGTCCGTACTGTAAGACAATGATTTTCCATGATAAAGAAATCATGAGATTCTTAGAAAAAGATAATACTGGTAAAGTTATTAGAGAAACCAGGTGCATACATAATTTTTAAACTCTGTAGAAATTCTATCAAATAATAAACCCTGTATTATGAACCAATAAACCCTGTAATTATGAACCCTGTAATAACGAATCTCCATTAATTTAGACTGAATAACATGGTAAATTTTTACTAATTTATCTTCTCTTCTTACAGCTGATTTAATTGGTTTTATGGAAAATCAATTTTTCAGCAAACATTTCATTTTTTCAATTCCCTATGCAGATATGAGTGCGTAAGCCCAGAAACTAAGCCCAGAAATGAATTTGATATGATGATAATAAAATAAAAAAGGAATGTTGCATGTAATTACGGCATTTCCTTTACTTTGACTGTACTTATTTTGGTGGGGCCATCTTACACATCTTTTTGAAGGATTGAGGAGGATAG
The DNA here is from genome assembly GCA_013331265.1 of Methanosarcina sp. GTDB lineage: Archaea > Halobacteriota > Methanosarcinia > Methanosarcinales > Methanosarcinaceae > Methanosarcina > Methanosarcina sp10923u. The sequence continues at coordinate 14,199 of DUGS01000180.1, read as the reverse complement.
GTAGATTTTGCTATATGTGCGTTACTAAAGAGAGGATAAGCCTTGAATCTATCCTCTGTTTTCCTTTCTTTTTCGACTCAGAACATTTGATTCCCCGATTTTAAATAATATTGAGGAAATATAATATCTTAAATAAAATTAAAATCAGGGTATTGGGGATATGCAGGCTAAAGAAAAGGGAATGGGTACGGATAGTTCTGAAACTCAAGCAAATGTGCCTTCTCCTCACGATAAAAAACACAAATCCGGCAGGGAAATGTCAGTAAATTCCCACGAGTTTCAGGAAGAGGATAGGCATAAGCCTGCTCTGCATGAGGGGATGAAGCATGAACAGCACGAGGGGCATACGCCGTCCGGGGGAAAAGACCACGGTAACCATCACACCCATATGCTTGAAGATTTCAAAAGAAGATTTATCGTTTCTTTTATACTAACCTTCCCTGTTCTACTGCTCTCACCTACGATTCAGGACTTTTTTAACTTTGAGCTTATTATTCCAGGTGCGGATCTTATTACCTTTTTGCTTTCTTCGGCCGTTTATTTCTACGGTGGCTATCCATTTCTTAAAGGGATAAAACAGGAACTTTCTGAGAAATCGCCTGGAATGATGACCCTTATAGCCATCGCAATCAGTGTGGCTTACTTTTACAGTTCTGCTGTGGTCTTCGGGCTTCACGGGGAGGTATTTTTCTGGGAATTAGTGACGCTTATCGATGTTATGCTGCTCGGGCACTGGCTTGAGATGCGTTCTGTGATGGGGGCTTCAAGGGCACTTGAAGAGCTGGTTAAGATAATGCCCTCTGTTGCCCACCTGAGAAAAAATGGCGAAACTGTCGACGTGGCTGTTGACCAGCTGAAAATAGGGGATAAGGTCCTGGTCAAGCCCGGAGAAAAGGTGCCTGTTGACGGGGATGTTGTAGAAGGGACAAGCAGCGTAAATGAATCCATGCTTACCGGGGAGTCAAAACCTGTAACGAAGAATCCGGGAAATGAGGTTATAGGGGGTTCGATTAATGGGGAGGCAGCTTTTGTCGTTGAGGTCAAAAAGACAGGAAAGGACACCTACCTCAACCAGGTCGTCGAGCTTGTCAGGGCTGCCCAGGAAAGCAAATCAAAAACCCAGGACCTGGCAAATAGGGCTGCACTGTATCTCACGGTCATAGCCCTGACTGTCGGGACTCTAACTTTTGTCCTCTGGGTCTTTTTCGGGCAGGCTATTGTCTTTGCCCTTGAAAGAGCGGTTACAGTAATGGTTATCACCTGCCCGCACGCCCTCGGGCTTGCAATCCCGCTCGTAGTCGCAGTTTCAACATCAATTGCCGCAAAATCCGGGCTCCTTATCCGGGACAGGCAGGCGTTTGAAAAAGCCCGCATCCTTGAGGCAGTAATCTTTGATAAAACAGGCACTCTCACCGAGGGCAGGTTTGGTGTAACGGATATAGTTTCTCTCCCAGGCGATGATAACAAAACAAACGACAAAACAAACGACAAAACAAACGACAAAACAAACGACAAAACAAACGACAAAATTAATGACAAAACAAACGACAAAATTAATGACAAAAAGATCCTCAGCCTTGCAGCTTCTCTTGAAGCCAGTTCGGAACACCCGATTGCAAGAGGGATTCTTGAGAGGTCAAGGGAACAGGGGATAGGTCCTTTACCGGTCGAAAAGTTTAGTTCCATTCCCGGAAAAGGAATAGAAGGGATAATTGAAGGAAAGAAATACTTTGTAGTAAGCCCCAGTTACCTTGAAGAAGCCAGAATCGACCTGAAAAACGAGAAGATTGAACAGATTAAGGAGCAGGGGAAAACCATTGTTTTTTTGCTCGAAGGGGAGAGGGTACTCGGAGCTATTGCCCTTGCCGATATTATCAGGAAGGAATCAAGGGAAGCAATCTCAAAGCTCAAAGGGATGGGAATTAAATGCCTCATGCTTACCGGAGACAACCGGTTTGTTGCTGCCTGGGTATCACAGGAACTGGATCTTGACGACTACTTTGCAGAGGTCCTCCCGCACGAAAAAGCAGCAAAAGTTCAGGAAGTCCAGAAGCAGTACGTTACCGGAATGGTCGGAGACGGGGTCAATGATGCTCCTGCCCTTGCCCAGGCTGATGTTGGAATAGCTATCGGGGCAGGCACGGATGTTGCAATCGAAACAGCAGATATCGTGCTGGTTAAAAACGACCCGAGGGATGTACTGTACATTATTGAGCTTTCGAAAAGGACGTACTCCAAAATGTACCAGAACCTGCTGTGGGCAACCGGGTACAATCTTTTTGCAATTCCGCTTGCAGCAGGAGTACTCTATGGATACGGCATTTTACTGAGCCCTGCCATGGGTGCAGTTCTCATGAGTTTGAGTACCATAATCGTAGCTATAAATGCAAGAGCTTTAAAGATGGGGTGATTTGGTGTTTGGAATATTTCGCAGCCTGTCCAGGCTTTTAAACATCCTTCATAAATCACCCGAGCCCTTTCAGGATATAATTTGAATCCCTTCAGAATTAATCTGAATCCCTTCCGCTTATATACCAAGTTCTTTGACTCTTTTAGGTCTCCTGATAAAGTAGTAAAGAAATGCTCCTACAATATATGTAAAAACAATAACTATAACCCAGATAAGGCGCGTATTTCTTTCATCTGTTTCTTTTCGCAGGCAGTCGGCAAGTATCCACACCCAAAAGATAAGCGAAAGAACAAGAATAAATCCAAATATTAAGAATATATAAGATACACCGATCATTTTCTCATTTCCTGTCCAGGAGTTTTTGTTTAATCTGGATTCTAGAGTTCTTTGTTTAAACTGAAAATAGTTTGAACTGAACGTATCAATATACAGGTCAATTTATTTAAACAGTTTGGTTTTCTTCAGTTCATTTTTTAATCCTGAGTATCCCAGCCCAGTCCCGCTTCCCGCATCCTGGGCATTTCAAATGTGTTTTATTTTTTTCCATGAGATTTGCATGACAACAAAATTAAACGTATATTCCGCACTACATAAATAGAGAGGCAATATGACAAAAGCAGCAGCTAAAACAGGAGCGGGTCCTACAACGCTGGTTGCTATTGAGCAATATTTCCCTGAGGGCCAGCGCATAATTGAAGATGACCTGGCTTATCAAATACTGCCTTTCAGCATGAGAGCCTTTGTATGGCTGGTGCGGCCTCATATGGTCAGGGACTGGATGGTCCGGGTATCTGAAAAGGACACTCCTGGCCTCTGGGGCGGTATATTATGCAGAAAAAGGTAT
>DUGS01000180.1:7896-10643 GCA_013331265.1 Methanosarcina sp. | reverse complement strand
CAGTCCAAACAAACCAGGTTGCGTAAGTTGTTCGGAGAGGTCCCATCCCATGTCAGGCTTGTGCCGATAGACTTCGATCACGAAGAATTGGGCCCCGTTCTGGAATCACATGGCTATTCCGCGGACAGACGGACGTTTTTTATCTGGGAGGGTGTCACTCAGTACCTGACTGAAACCGGCCTCAGGTCAACCTTTGATTTTCTGGCTAAAGCCGAGCGTGGGAGCCGCCTGGTTTTTACATATGTCCGCAGGGACTTTCTCGATGGCCGGGTAATGTACGGCATGGAGAAACTCTACAAAAAGTACGTAAAGGATAAGCTCTGGATTTTCGGGATGGACCCGGAAGAGTGGCCGGTTTTTCTCGAGGGTTACGGCTGGCGGGTAGTAGAGCATCTTGGTTCCGAGGAGCTTGCTGAGCGGTATGTCAGGCCTACAGGAAGAGAACTTGCCACTACGCCGGTCGAAAGGATAATTTATGCAGAGAAAGTGTAATCAACTGCGTATGTTTACCTAACTTTTCTTACGCTCAAACACGGCTGGGCCAGCTGATACAACTGGTTTTGAGCAAATAATGAGAAATCTTCACTCGCGCCGGTAAAATTGAACATCAAAATGTCAACCGCCTGATCACGGAATATCAAATATGAAAAAAAGAAATTGCCTGTTGGCCGAAGCAGGCAGTTTTTACAGCCCATTAGCCGCTTTAAGTTTTCAGATCCTTTCCGCTTTAAGTTTTCAGATCCTTTCCGCTTTAAGCCTTAAATCCTGCAAACCTCGCTCTTCCTGAGCCAGTCAATATCGGACTGATAGAGGAGCCTCAGGTCTTTAAGCCCCAGTTTCAGCATGGCAAGCCGGCTTACCCCGAGTCCCCAGGCAAGGACGGGTTCTTTGATGCCTAAAGGTTCTGTAACTTCTTTCCTGAAAACACCTGCACCTCCGAGTTCAACCCATCCGAGACTGTCCACGTAGACCTCAGGTTCCACACTCGGTTCGGTATAGGGGAAATAGCCAGGGCGGAAACGGACTTCTTCGAATCCCATCCTGTGGTAGAACTCCGCAAGAAGCCCGAGCAGGTCTGCAAAGGACATATCCTTATCCATGACCACGCCTTCAAGCTGCTCAAACTCAGGAGTATGTGTTGGGTCAATTGTTTCCCTGCGGTAAGCCCTGTCAATACAGAAAGCTTTTACAGGCGGTTCTGGGTTGTCCGCGAGATATTTTACGGTCACCGAGGTAGTATGGGTCCTGAGCACATTACGCCTGGCAAGTTCCCTGTCCCAGATTCCTCCCCAGCCGCAGGAGGCAATATTTCCTCCGCACTCGTGCATTGCTGCTACCTTGTCCGAATACTTTTCCGGAAGCTGACAGGTGCTACCGAGGTGGAAAGTGTCCTGCATGTCCCTGGCAGGGTGGTCCTGTGGCTGGAATAGGGCATCAAAGTTCCAGAAAGAACTCTGAATTATACCACCTTTTATCTCTGTAAATCCCATTTCCAGAAAGATCTGGCGCATCTGCTCAATCAGGCGCCTGTAAGGGTGGATTTTGGCTCCGTAAAAAGGTTTTGGAGTTATATCAAGCCTGTAGGGCCTGAACTTTTTCCCTTTCCAGGCTCCGCTTTTCAGCATTTCGGGCGTAAGCTGGGCAATTTCTTCTTCAAGAACAAGCCCCTTAGCTGCAAGTGCACTTCCTGCACCGGTTATTGATACGGTCCTGAACTTCTCTTCATGTTTTACGACAAGTTTACGCTTGAGCAGGTCCTTTACGGTACCTTCATCGGCTGCAAGTTCTTTGAGAGTTTTTGTTTTTCCTGTAAAAGCTGCAAGGGCTTTTTCGTCTTTACCTGCAGGAGACTCTCCAGAAGGCACCATAACTCCGTTTTCAACCTTTGCCCATCCTTTTTTCACGAGCCAGCCCGTTGCAATTCCAACGGTTTGAGGGGAGAAACGGCTCCTCAGTTCTTCAAGGGAGGTAGGGGTTTTCAGGGCATCAATAATCTGGCGCTCCGGAAGTCCGTTTTTCTTATATTCCTCACCTTCCTTAGTAAGAGAGTAATGTTCCCGCACTTTTTCTGAAACTGAGGCAAGTTCTTTTTCCTGGAGCATGAAAGCAGCCTGCATTGCCGCGTCTACCTGCAACCCTGCTTTCTCTTCTAGCTTATCAGGGGCTGCCGACCTGAGTTCCTCAAGAGCGAGCAAGACTTTTTTCTCGTTGATTGTGAGGTTGTCCTGAATACTCATACATTATCATATCCTGTGATTCCTGAAATTTAAGCCTTTGATACTGGAATTTGATACTGGAGTTGATGAATTTATTAGAGTTTGATGAGTTTACCAGAGGGATTCATGAGTTAATGAATGATTTATTTATTGTAGATTATTCTGTATTCATCCAGCTGTTCCCTGGCAAGCTCCCGCTTTTCCTGATGGTCTTTAAGGAATTCCTGCATTTTTTCGGCTGCAAGCTGCTTGCATGAGCCGCACATTCTGGTCCCGCAGACACATTCCTGCCTGATCTCCAGAAGTTCTTCATCATCTTCTATCAGGTGGAAAAGCATCAGTTCGAAGACAGAGCATTCATCAGGGTTTCCACCCAGTTTTTTCTGTTCTTCAAGGGTCATACACCCCCCTGTCTTTGCTTTCTTTACCTTTTTTGCCCCTTCTTTGGGGTCGTCTGTAAGGGCAATATGGCTGTCAGGGATGCTGCTCGACATCTTCCCTCCCTGTAGCCCGCTCATGAAGCGGTGGTAA
>DUGS01000180.1:3891-7690 GCA_013331265.1 Methanosarcina sp. | reverse complement strand
TAGCCTTCGAACTCAGCTGCGACTTCTGCCACGACTTCTTCAAGGATTTTCCTTGTGGTTTTCCAGATTTTTCTAAAAACGAAGTATTTTTCATACTCCGAAAATTCAGGTGGTTTAGCCGCATTAGCAAATTTGGCGATTTCCTGAATCTGGGTCATAAAATAATTCCTTTTCTCAGGCTGGCTTATCTGTAAACAAAACCTTTCAAGGAATGCATAGTCGGGTGTCTGGAGCACATCAATGTGCTCTTCATAGAGTTTTACTTTCCCGGGAATGCGTTTTTTAATTTCCTGTAAAGCTTCCCTGTGAGCTCCTTTTCCCCGGACGCTGAGGTACTTCCCGCCTTCTGTTGTTTCTCTTTCCTCTACCCTGAACATATTCATTTTGCCTGCGAGCCCTCTTGTAAGTCGGATGTGCGGGTCCTGGTCAGGGCCTACAGGGATCACGACAGGTCTTGGCCCTCCGAATTCTTCAAGCTGGGGCTGGAGGATGTCTGCAGCCTGGGTTGCTACACTGATCATATGGGAGAGGTTTGTTTCTCCTGAAAAGCCGTATATAGCACTCAGTTCCGAGAAATTGACTTTAGTTCCGAGTTCGAATGCAAGGTCTTTAACACTTTCGCAGCCTGACTGGAAGTAAATGAGGCCGTCAGGTTTGAAGCCAAGGGCGATGAGGCTTAATATGTATTCTTCTACCCCGATTTCCCTGCACTTCTGCCAGGAAAATCCGCGCACAGAAAAAGCTTCCCTGTCTGCAATTCCGACAAAGGCTGAAGCTCCTTTTTCCTGGTGCCAGACGATCTGGTCCATTACCATCTTATGTCCCAGGTGAGCCTTCCCTGAAGGCATAAAGCCGTCCATAACTGAAAAAGGGGCACCTGTCCGCATGGCCTCTGAAATATGTTCGTAATCACGGTGCCCGAAGATTATTTTTCTCCGCATGTACTTATTCGGGGACGGGATTTCCGGAAGTACATTCTCAAAAGGAGAAATCCCGAATTCTTCGAATAACTTGGAATAGTCAGTGATATTGCTTGAACTCCACGGGTCAAGTTTATTATTCATAAAGTCCCTCATGGGCTGCCTTTTCCGGAAAGTCTTGCAGCAGCTTTTTCTTGCTAAATAAGGGTAGCATAAATAAGGTGTAAATTTTGTTCCGGTTAGATTGCTCTTTAAAATACCTGCTTATATGTAAATGTTTATCTTCTGGCAGCCCTGGATAATGTCACCTATCTTTTATCCACGGCTTTTTATCTTTATCTACTTCTTTTTTTACAGGAATTCAGTAAATCCAGAGTAATTTCATTATAGTGTCAGGTTATTTCTCGCAAATCTTTTCAAAAGGATAGGGCAGTTCTGCCTCTTCAGGGATTTTATCAACAAGTTCCATAAATTCAGGGTCATGCATGGGGCTCAAGCTCTTCTGCCGTTGGAAATACGGATAGCTCCTGATCCTCTGCCAGATTTCTTTTAAGGACACTTCCTTTACATTCCCGAACCTGAAAGGAGGGTATGGGCTTGGTTTCACATCTCCGTCCGCAGTCACGTGCATCCAGCGCCTGCCTGCCATTGCACCCAGCATTTGCCCTTCGAAATAGGTGTTTGAAAACATGCGAGGGCCTTCTGGGGCAGAGTTAATCCTGTGATACATTTCAAGAATTGTCCTCCTATCTCTATCAGTAATCACAGGCTCACCTCTTTTTTTCGGCATCGATTCCCAGACCGAAAATTCATGTACTCCCAGTTCCGATGCAAGCGCGTAGAGGGCAGGAAGTTCCTTCATGTTTGAGGGAGAAGCATGCGTTGTCATTACAACCAGGAGCCCGGCTTCAAGCGCCAGTTTTATGGTTGATATTGCACGCTCGTACGACCCTGCCGATTTCCGGACTGCATCATGTTTCTGAGGATCAGTCGAATAAACACCAACCATAAGAGAATGAAGCCCGGCTTCTTTCAAACGGAGAGCAGTTTCTTTTGAGAAGTCCGTACCCCAGGTAGAACAGTTAACTATAGCGCGTTTTTTGTCCACGTACTCGATGAGCTCAAAGATCTCTTCATGCAGAAGAGGGTCATTCTCGGTAAAACTGATAATCAATGTGCCAAGTTCCAGGGCTTCATCTATTACTCTTTTAATTGTGTCCGTATCCAGTTCATCAGCGGCTGTGCCCGGAGGGTTCCTTGAACTATTCTGGCGGGTGATCTCTATGGAAATGGTTTCAGGAATGTATTTTCCCAGAGCTATCTGGACTTCTGCAAAAATAAGGCGCTTGAAAGCAGGGCCTGGTATGGGAGGCAGCCAGGCGGAAGGAATAACACTGTCTTCCTGTACAAGAGCCGGTTTTTCTTCCTTGAGGCGTGAATTAATTTTTTTCAGCATAGGGTTACAAATCGCTTTCAGTGTCCCTCTTGCTGTAAGCTTCAGGGCTTCCCCTTCATGCCGCTGAAGGTCTATAGAAAGCCCTGGCATGGAGAAAATTTCTATATCTCTGTTTCTTGAAAAATCCGGCCCATTGTTTCTTTCAGAAGTCATTTTTCCTCACAGGTGATTTTTTACAGTTCATGATTTAACTGACAAATATTTAAAACCGTCTATGGTCCGAGCAGCTAACAACAATTTATTAAACCGCACCTGTTTTTTCTGGAAAAAAATCGAAGACTTTATTATAAACGCATTTCAAACCAGTCTTAAAAGGAGCATAAATTCTTTAAAAATAGCAGTGCCCGAATATAATCCTGAACATGGATCACATATTGAGTACGAAAATTTGAGAATATAAGTCTTGAAAATGAGGACTTAAGCTGTCCGGGCACGAAAACCGGAAAAATTAGTAGTCGGCCTGGACTGCCTCTTTAAAATAAAAAACTTAAACCTCAAGCCCTTTCCGAGAAGGCGAGATTTCCGCTGATCTTCTTTATTTTTACTTTAACCACGTCGCCTTTTGCGGCTCCGGGCACGAAGACCGTATACTTATCTATTTTTGCTATCCCGTCACCTTTGGACCCAACAGCATCTATCCGGAGTTCATAGGTTCCGCCCTCTTCGATAGCTTCCCTGACAACTACATTGCTTACCTTTCTCTTTTTGACAGGTCTGTGTGCTCCGCAGGCAGAACATTTCAGGACAAGCACCCTGTCTACCTTGACAAGCTGGGTATCCGGGCGTCCACATTCCGAACACATAACGTATTCGTCAACATATGCCTGAATGTTATCTGTAATCTGAGCTCTTGTAAACCTGCCCTGGAAGACTGCACGTGTGCCTTCTATCTTCCCTGCAGTCCCCAGTTCCCTGGTGAGATATTTCATCAGGTGGTCAGGGTCCCGGTTAAGGGTGTCTGCAATATTTCCAAAGTTATCCAGAATTGTGGTTTTTCCTTCGGAAAAGAGTTTGGGTTCAGGGATTACGAATCGAGCATCAGTAGTCTCTGTGTCCGGCATCTTTGCCATTGCACGGTTTAAAAGCTCTTCGTAATCATACATTCTTTAGACTCCCTTGTAATTTTTACGGCTTCTAACCGCGTTACTGTACCAGTTCTGCGCCTTCATCAATAACGATTCTGAAGGGGGTGGGCAGTTTCTGTCCTGCATGCCAGAGAGCTTTCTTTGCAATCTGGAAGTCCTGCTTCTCAACGGCTACTGTAAAGATCTTCTGCATTGCGTTTACCCTTGCAGCGGTACCGACATTCTTTCCAAAAGCCCTGCGCATTCCACTGGATACACGGTCAGCACCAGCGCCTGTTGCCTGCTTGTTTTCCCTGAGTACTTCATGGGGATAAACACGGAGCTTCATGTAAAAGCCC
>DUGS01000180.1:0-3837 GCA_013331265.1 Methanosarcina sp. | reverse complement strand
TTCTTTCCAAAAGCCCTGCGCATTCCACTGGATACACGGTCAGCACCAGCGCCTGTTGCCTGCTTGTTTTCCCTGAGTACTTCATGGGGATAAACACGGAGCTTCATGTAAAAGCCCGTCTTCCCTGTTTCTTCAACAAGGTGCCTGTTTGCCGTAATACGGGCTGCTTCAAGCGCAGTGTGCCTGATCTGGCATTTCTCTTCTGCCAGCAGGGAAATTTTCACAGGGAAAGTTGTGTTTGCTTTGTCTCCCATATCATAGTGAATAACCTGGCTTCCGGGAACACCGCCCATATATTTTCTTCTGGTAAATGAGCGCTGCCTCACGTTTCTGTACATACTTCCTGGCTTTCGTACCATTAGTTTAATTCTCCTGAAAAGTGATAATTTTGATAAATTTTGAGTGGAAGCTTTTTCCACTTATAACCCATTTATAAGCGTTTGCTTCAAGTTTGCAAAAAACTGTTTAGCAAATCGTTGAGCATGGAGATATGTGCATATAAAGATACCTGCCTGTATTTACATTTATCTGTAAATCGCCCTGGGGGCTTTCGCAGGCAGCTTCTGCATCGCCCGGTTCACCGATAGGGATTTTCATACCTGAGATTTAACATCCCTCTAATTTTATATATCCCGGGCTTAGGTGACTTACTCCCTACTACTTAGTGGTTTATAAGTTTTATTGGTGTTTCCGGGTATTTTTCAAAGAACCCTGCAAGAAGCCCGAAGCAGCCTGAAAGCATCATACTCCCGAAAGGGGCGGCAAAGTGCAGCTTCTCTAAAATTTCCTTCCTTAGCTCCGAATCCGAAAGATTTTCAAGCATCCCTCTTTTAGGACCTGTAACCATTATCGAGCGTACCTGTTCAAAGCCAGGAGTTTCTTTTATATATGCGCCGTGACCTCCATCTGCAAAGACTTCATCAAAGCCAAGTACCCCATTAGCAAGCCTGATAATATAGTCCTGAAGCTTTTCAGGTTCCATACTGGCACTGTGATGCTCGAAAATAGCCGTTATCCTGTTTCCATTCACAAGCGCTCCAAGCGTATGCCCGTTTCCTATATTAACTACAATTGAAGGCTGGACTGCCGCTGGATCCGCAAGAGCCCCAAATATGGCTGCAGGCCCTGTGTCCATAAAGACTGCCCGCGTATTAAGGACTGTAGTGGCTTTAAGAAGCGAATCTGCCTGGGCCTTCATGCGGGTAAAGGCTTCAGGAATTTCTTCAGGCCGGTACACAAAGTCTTCGAGTTTTCCTCCCTTCTCGATAAGTTCCTTTAAAAGCTCAAACCTGTAGACCCTGTTACTTTTATCCGGAGCGTTTCCGTGGTCCTGCACTGCCACTGCATAGTTTTCCGGCATCCTGACTTCAAAATTCGACAGTGCGCATGAAACGGTATAGGGGTCAAAGTCCTGCATGACAATTTCCAGCGCCTCTCCTGAATTTGAAAGTCTCTTTGCTTCCTCCTCCGTAACAATCTTGACTCCAAATGCCTTCACTCTCTCAAGGTTGTCGTGAAGGGTCAGAGCAGCATCTTCAGTTGCATACACAGGAAGTCCTGCTTTCAAATGGGAGCGGACAGCCCATGCCGAAGGCCCTCCTCCCATTATCGTTCCGGTAAGCACAAGCGCCTTTCCCGCTTTTGTTGCTCTCCGCACTCTTTCCGCGGTAACCTGTGTGGGAGCAGGCATGACCATTATCAGGCTGTTTTCAACCTCTTTTTCCGAATCAAAGAGCAGGATATCCTGTGTACCTGTTCCTATATCCGCTGCAAGTATGTGCATATCTGAGCATTGGCTTATAAGATATTAAAAGATAGTCCGATAAAATGAAACTGGAGCTGAATATTGCTTAAAAATAGTATTAAAGAGCGCCAATAAATAACACAAGAATGTTATTAATTGGTGCCCCGGTTAAGTTTATTCGATTTCTAAAGTCACAGTTCTATTCGAGTTACATTTTGCAATACGCCTGTGAAATGCACCAGCAGGTGGAATTACTACTGAGGTCTGCAATAGGAATTGTCGGCTGTTGTGCTGGGCGAAAAACTATAGATTGCCCAAAGGGAATAGGCGGGTTTCCTCCACTGATCGTGGTCGTAACCTTGTTTGTAGTCGTGTTAATTAGAGAGACAACTTTGTCGCCGCTGTACGCTACATACACCTTTGTTCCCGCAGCTGTAACACCCCATGGCCAGGTTTTCACAGGTACCGTCGCCGTAACGTTGTTTGTGACTGTATCAATTACAGAGACATTATTGCTGTAAACATTTGTGACATACACCTTTGTTCCAGCAACTGCAACTCCCCATGGCCAGGTTCCTACATCCACCGTAGCTATGATTTTGTTTGTCCCGGTATCAATCACAGAGACGGTATTGCTGTAAATATTCGTCACGTACACCTTTTTTCCATCCTGGCTGATTGCAATTCCCCAGGGGTACATTCCTACAGTTACCGTAGCTATGACTTTGTTTGTGACTGTATCAATCACAGAGACTGTGTTATTATTGACGTTAGTCACATACACCTTTTTTCCATCCAGGCTGACTATAACTCCAGCAGGGAAGCTTCCCGCATTAGCCGTTGCTGTGACCTTGTTTGTGGCCGTATCAATTACAGAGACATTATTGCTGTAAATGTTTGTCACATACACCTTTTTTCCATCCGGGCTGACTGCGACTCCAGAGGGATAGTTCCCTACTTTCACTGTGGCTGTGACTTTGTTTGTAGCTACGTCAATCACAGAGACCGTGTTATTATTGATGTTAGTTGAATACACCTTTTTTCCATCCGGGCTGACTGCAATTCCTCCATGATTGATTCCCACATTCACCGTGGCCGTGATATTGTTTGTGTTTTTGTCAATTATAGAGACATTGCTACCATAGGCATTGGTGCCTGCGATTGTTGGCAGTGCGTTAGTTATTGGTTGTGGTACTGGGAAAGAACTTATAGATTGCCCAGAGGCGATAAGGGTACTTTCTGCACTCGTTGTTGTAACATTGTTAGTGACGGTGTCAATTACAGAGACAGTGCTGCTGTAACTGCTCGTGACATACACTTTTGTTCCATCAGGACTGACTATAACTCCCTCAGGACAGATTCCGACGTCAATTGTTGCAATAACAGTGTTTGTAGTTATGTCAATTACAGAGACAGTGCTGCTGTAAACGTTCGTGACATACACCTTTGTCCCCGCAATTGCAATTCCAGTGGGGCCGTCTCCTACACTCACCGTAGCTGTAACCTTGTTTGTGACTGTATCAATCACAGAGACAGTATTGCTGTAAATGTTTGTCACATACACCTTTGTCCCATCCGGGCTTACTACAACTCCTCCAGGATATTGTCCTACGTCAACTGTTGCTATGACAGTGTTTGTAGTTATGTCAATTACAGAGACGGTATTGCTGTAAACGTTTGTTACATATACTTTTGTGCCTGCAACTGCAATTCCAGAAGGACAGTTTCCTACATTCACTGTTGTTATAACATTGTTAGTGACGGTGTCAATTACAGAGACGGTGTTGCTGTAGTAGTTTGTTACATACACTTTTGTGCCCGCAACTGCAATTCCAGAAGGATATTGTCCTACATTAACCGTGTTTATAACAGTGTTTGTGACCGTGTTAATTATAGAGACAGTATTGTTGTAAACGTTCGTGACATAGATTATTGTTCCCTCGGGATTGACTGCAACTCCTCCAGGAGTGCAACCGCATTTATCTTGTATATTCACATTGGTTATGACAGTATTATTGATTGTGTTAATTATACTGATGTTGTTAATGACTAAGGGTTTTGGCGGTTGTACTGGTTCTGGTTTTGGTTCTGGT
>DUGS01000027.1:2791-2956 GCA_013331265.1 Methanosarcina sp. | reverse complement strand
TGGGAGCCGTTGTCCTTCTTTCCTCCGTAGACAGATCTAAGCCTCTCAGTCCCGATCGGTCCGTCAGTATAGATCTTTCTCAGGACTGCTGCGCACCTGATGTACCACCAGTCATCATTGATTGGGGGAAGTTCTTTGTGGACCCCGGTTTTTACGTTCTTTGCC
>DUGS01000027.1:905-2611 GCA_013331265.1 Methanosarcina sp. | reverse complement strand
ACCCCGGTTTTTACGTTCTTTGCCCATTCAGGGGGAACGATCTTCTCATTTTCCTTAAGAATACCTGCAAGTTTTTCAATCATTTCCATTGCAGGGACATCAAATACTGTTGTCATGTATCCTCCTCATCCGAATTAATTTTTTGCAGGTTCGGGCGATAGCGCCGATTCTTCCCCCCGAATCTGTCAGGAATGTAACTCTTGTTCTCGAGAAAAGGTAACTCTTATACTCTTCCGAGATGTCCATTGCTGGTTTTTAAGCTGGCTACGGACTCTTAAAATTTGGGCACGAAGGCCCGATAATGCCGGTTAATATGAAGTTAGTTTAAACTGGAGAATGGGGTTGATAAATTTATTGGTTAATATATACATTTTTCGGTAATTTGCTGGACAGGCTTACTAAATGTTAGTCCTCTTTTTTAAATGTTTGTGCTCTTCCCGGACCTACGGATATATAATTGATAGGGACTCCCATAAGCTCTTCCAGCCTCTTAACATAGTTTCTGGCATTTTCAGGAAGCTCGTTAAAGGCTTTTACTTCTGTCAGGCCGTCTTTCCAGCCAGGCATGTCTTCATACACAGGACTGCATTCCTGGAAATCTTCAGTAAGTTCCGGGGGATAGTCTAGGCTTTTTCCTTTATATTTATATCCTACGCAGATCCTGAGAGTGTCAAGCCCTGTAAGTACGTCAAGTTTGGTAAGGGAAATTTCCGTATATCCGTTGAGGGCAATAGCTTTTTTAAGGAGTGGTAGGTCGAACCAGCCGCATCTCCTGCCTCTGCCTGTTGTTGTTCCGAACTCTCCTCCGGCTTTCTGTATCCTTTCTCCCAGCTCTCCGGTAAGCTCTGTCGGAAGCGGCCCCTCTCCAACTCTGGTTATATAGGCTTTTACTATGGCAATGACATTGTCCACCCTTGTTGGCCCTACTCCGAGGTTTGCACATGCAGAGCCTGCAATTGTGGAAGAAGAGGTTACGAATTTCTGGGTCCCGTGTATAACATCAAGGTGGGTGCCCTGAGCAGCTTCAGCCATTACGTTTTTCCCTTCGTCGAGAGCCTGGTTAATTTCCCTCGAAACATCTGTAATATAAGCAGCAAACTGTTCCCCCAGTTCCAGGTATCTTTTTATTAGTGCCGGGTCTCTGACGATCTTCGGGTCTCCACCCATTGCCTCTATCTCTTTTTCTTTCTGGGGAGCAAGTTCTTCGAGCCTTGCAAGGAAGCGTTCCCTGTCCACAAGCTCAGCCATGCGAATCTCGTCTCTTGCTACCTTATCAATATAAGCATAGCCGATTCCGCGTTTTGTGGTCCCAATCTTTGTTTCCCTTGAAGCTTCTTTAAGCCCGTCAAGCTCTATGTGGTAGGGCATTATGATGCTGGTTTTTGCATCCACTCCGAGCTTTTCTGCATTGACCTTTATTCCGTGTTTTTCGAACATTTCGATTTCTTCGGCTAAAACCTCAGGGTTAAGGACAACTCCAGGCCCGATAAGGACCCTGGCATCAAGCAGGATGCCTGAAGGGATCAGGTGCAGTTTGTATACCTCATCTCCTACCTTGACCGTGTGGCCCGCGTTGTTCCCTCCCTGGAAACGGGCAACAATATCATAGTCTTTTGCAAGAAGGTCGACAATCTTGCCTTTTCCTTCGTCACCGAATTGCGCGCCTGTGATTATCGTAAACATAAGCCCTGATTCGGGCTTAACCT
>DUGS01000027.1:420-733 GCA_013331265.1 Methanosarcina sp. | reverse complement strand
GATTCGGGCTTAACCTTAATAAGGCTTTGTCCAGTTTATCTGTCTTTATTCGGCAGGTAAATACATAATTTATATATATTTTTTAGGCTATTTGCTGTTTTATGTGGTTGAAAATAATTGCCTGGTTTAAAAGTGACCACACAAAGTAGATAAGCCTTCGACCTTGAATGTGTTATAGAAGATATGTATTGAAAAGTATCAAGTTATGTATTGAAAAGTATCAAGTTTTGTAGGAAAGAAATATGATAATATCTATCTGAGTTCTTAATATTTGAGTGTATAATACAGTGTCAGAAGAAGCTTATACGCTTAA
>DUGS01000027.1:0-129 GCA_013331265.1 Methanosarcina sp. | reverse complement strand
ATAACTCAAAAGTTCATGATAATCGTATTTTTTCTTTTGATTGAAAAAAATAACTAAAACTTTAATATCTGTTATTGCAATTTGGGGAATCAATTTGTTTTCACAAAATACAAAAATATCCACATTTTC
>DUGS01000073.1:22321-26309 GCA_013331265.1 Methanosarcina sp. | reverse complement strand
AGCCCAGCCTGCCCATTCAGTGTTTTTATATACCAGCTTGACACCGGCATAAGTCAAACCACTGTGTGCTGCTCTCTTCCATTCAACACTTTGTTCGTCTGCCCAATAAGTTTCTTCAACATACGTTGTTATTGCATTTCCTATTTTTTCCATCACGGGATAATCTTTTTCCGTGATTTTGTCTGGAACACGACTCCAAATATCTTCCAAATCTTTTTTCATTTCCGTTTTCTCAGAATCCGAGACTGATAAATTGTCTATATATCCTAAGTAAATCTCTTTGTGCTCGTCATTGGTCACAAGCAGAGGCATATAAGGGCAGTTTTTGACAGTATCCGGCATGTTCCTGACACGATCTACTTCAGCTTCGATTTCTTTCATTTTTCAGGAGTAAGACCTTCGATGCCATAAGTTTCAACCTCACTATCAGAAGAATTGTTAGCATCTGTCTTTTCGGCCATTGCACTCACAGCCGGCACGAAAGCAATACTCACAAGAAGCATTGCTGCAAATATTGCACCTATTCCCAATTTTTTCTTACTCATTCGTTTAACTCCTAAGTTATTCTTCCCCAGGAGGCAGAGTCAGCAAGCTTAAATACACGCAAAGCTAACTTAATTATGCCTCTTAGGGCGTGTTTTATGGAGTTCGTCTGAATCTGGAAAGTTTATTTAAACTCCATAAACTCCTTTTAATCATCTCTATATAAGTTTTCTGTCCACAGTATCAAACAATCTGTTTTTCGTGCTCGTTTTGAATCTGAATTCTTTCCTTAAACTTTGATTGTTTGATGGCATGGCGAGAAGATACATATATGAGGACTTATGAGGACTTTGCCCTACTTCATATTCAGGTGTTCTCATCGAAGGAAAACACTCGCCATGTAGAGCAATGTAATTCTATGTGATGTCAAGCATAATTAATTGTAGACTTGTGTGCTATTATAGGCTTTTCTAGCTACGTACAGCCTCATGGCAAAGAGATTTTGCCTATCTCCGTTGATTTATCCCCTCATCCAGCCAAGAGCCACTGAATCACTCCACAGAAAATGAATGAGAAATTATCTTTTCAGAATCCCCATTTAGTAAGCTTCTTTTCCATGTACCTCATTTCGTAATCAGTAAACGATAGGCTCTAGCAATGCCTGCACAAATTTGTCATACTCCCGACAGTAAGAACCTTAGTTCCATACAAAGAGCCTGCAAGAAATTATACTAAAAAGACTGATAAGAAGGAAAATAGCATACCATATACGTTGCTATAATAGAAGCATTAAAAGCACCGGCAATGAAGAACTCTGTATAGGTTTTGATAACATAATTCCTAGCGGTTTTGTTTTTTTGAATATTCTGCGGTAAGTAATGACAATAAAACAAATATCAATATAAGAATTGATAAGTAAGATTTTTTTGGTTCGTCTAACCATCCAAGATATGCATTATATAGTGCTATAAAAATAGCTATCAACGCTAATATACGTGATAATATATCTGCTGATTTTGCGTTCATGTTAATTTCCTATTTATTTCTTAGTATATAAAATATTCAAAAATATAATGAGAAAAATGGCTTTGTAGAAATCTTCTAAAATAATGATTCCTCACTTATTATTATAGCTTTTCGCATATATTTTTGCGGTTTATTTTTAGTCTCTACAAGCCTTCTATATAAGTATTCTACAAAGCCAAAAAGTTAGACATTACTTATAGTAATAATCTACTTCAACCCACATAGGGGACGATACATTAGTAGTTAAGAAGAAATCAAGATATATGTCGCGGGGATCAATATCCAAATAGTTTGGTATTGCAGTTCCAACAGCTAAAGCGACGGCTGCCGCTGCAGTAGCCTGAGGCACTTTGAAGTATGCCGCAATTGCAATTAGAATTGATAAAGAATCCAAAATAGTTTCATATTGCATATCATTATATATCAAAACAGATCCATATGGTGCAAGACTTGGCAAATCAACTTTTACTTTAGATGCTAATAAACTATTTGGATGTGCGTATTCTGCAGAATCTATTGATTGTTCTTTAAGGGCATTTATCTGTTCCTTAGGCACTTTGAACGTTTCTTTCTGGGTGCTTGTTTCTCCGTTTACCGTCATTACCTGTTCATATTGATACAAAACATTTTCTTGATCTTCTCCAATTTTAGAAGTATCAGTTACAAGTGCGAAGTTATCTCCAGTGTACTCCACGTGAATTGAGGAATCTGGAGAAATTATCCCGGTAAATGTTCCACTTGACTTTAGAGTTTTAATCTTATTGTTTATCTCCTTTTCAACGTCAAATTTGAAAGTACCAGCATAGTGAATTTGATTTCCAACTTTTTCGTATTTCGTCATTTTAGTATTAAAATCATTAACAGTAATTTGGTTTGATTCCAAAAATTGTTCATGACATTTAGTTTCAGCCTGTGCACTTACAGCCGGTACAAAAGCAAGACTCACAAGAATCATTGCCATAAACATTGCACTTATTTTAATTTTCTTGGTCATTATTTTGTCCTCCTTTTATCCCCAGGAGGCAGGTCAGCAAGCTTAAATACACGCAAAGCTAACTTAATTGTGCCTCTTAGGGCATATTTATGGAGTTCGTCTGAATCTGGAAAGTTTATTTGAACTCCATAAACTCCTTTTAATTATCTCCTTATAATCTTTCTGTCCAGATTATCAAACAATCAGAAAGAACGTTTGATTTATGATTCCATTTTTCAGAATTGTTACTTAATCGGACGAATTGTTTGAGTCCTTGGAGAGAATACTTATATATCCATACTCAATACAAGTCCATTCTTAAATGTAAAAAATGAGAAATGTTGTTTTTAAGAGATATACTAACTTGCTTTTTTCATTACTCTACAACCTTTTCCGACTGCTTCAAGTTTAGAAAAACTTTGACATAAGGGAAGACTCCGAAACACAGTGCTCTGAAAAGGTGCATTCCGGACAGAACTTTTCTTCCGTTTTCTCAGGCATGAATCCGGCTTTTATTTTCTCTACACGTCTGCAGATTTTCAATACCTCTCTCCTGTCCGAACTTCGGATAACCACTTTTCGGATTATCCCGAAACTCACGTACTCAACAAAGGCAAAGGGGATTTCTTTTCCGGACTCGGCTTCAAGGAGGAGGGCAAGTGATGCAACGTGCACCCTATCAGACGCCCAGACGCCCTGGACAGGACAGCTTCCGGGCCTTATAATTGAGGGGACATTCACGCCTTCAAAACAGACTATCTTGGAGGGTGATCCCTTCAGGTTCAGGCGTTCTGAATAAATTATGGGCTCTGTTTTAACAGGGGAAAGTGCCGCAAGCATGGAGTCTTTTCCGAATTCTTCAAGTCCTTTGAGAAGGTTGGCTGTAATTTCAGGAATTTTAGCTCTTGCCCGCGCGTTTCCTTCCTCCAGTGTTTCCTTTTCAGTGCGTGCAAATTCTTTTGGAAACATTAGCGGGAGGTCTTCACAGGCCTGATTAAGGGCAGCTTCAAGTTCTTTGCACACGGTATCGGCGTTTAACGAACACTTTTTCACAATTTCAGAATAATTCAGGGAGAGTTCTTTCAGTAGCATTCTCTCGAGCCTTGATGCGTTTATTTCAGGAAAAAGCTCAAATCCGCGGCTGACAAAGTAAACCCGTCGCGGGCAATTGATATATAGGAGTATATCCGAAACGCTTATCTCCGAGTTCTGTGAATCTGCGGGCATTACATTCTAATTTCTCTTATATGCATTATAAATTTTTTGATAAAGATTGTTTCCTTCTCGACAGTTAATGCTCTGCGACAATTGCCGAATCAACATTCGTTATATTTATATGCTAACGTTTCCTCTTAGACTAAGTAAGTCATGACATCCAACGATTCCTCAGAAAATCTGCGCAACCGCCTGGCGGAAAAAATGGCTGGAGATATCACACTCTCAGATAAACCCGGAGAGTCCCTGAAGAAGTGGAGGTTAAACTTCGAGATATCCCAGACCGATATT
>DUGS01000073.1:21368-22239 GCA_013331265.1 Methanosarcina sp. | reverse complement strand
ATGAATCCTCAGATAATCTGCGCAACCGTCTGGCTGAAAAAATGGCTGGAGATATCACACTCTCAGATAAACCCGGAGAGTCCCTGAAGAAGTGGAGGTTAAACTTCGAGATATCCCAGACCGATATTGCAAATTACCTTAAGGTCTCTCCCTCTGTTATCAGCGATTATGAAAGCGGGAGGCGAAAGTCTCCAGGGACACTGATAGTCCGGAAGATCGTGGAGTCCCTGCTTGAAATTGATATGGAGAGGGGAGGCAAAAAGATTCACGCCTACGAATCTATACTTAACGCTGAAATCAGCTCAAAATCCATCTACTCAACCTACGAGTATACTCTCCCAATACAGCTTGCTAAACTGGTTAACCTTATTGAAGGCGATATAGTCTACAAAGGAGTTGAAAAGCCTTTATATGGTTTTTCTGTCGTCGACAGCCAGCGTGCAATCCTGGAACTTTCCTCACACGAATTCCAGAAGCTCTACGGCTGGAGTACGGACAGAGCCATGATCTTTACAAAAGTCTCTACCGGAAAATCCCCCCTCGTAGCTATTCGGGTAACCAACCTGAAACCCGGAGCTGTTGTGCTCCACGGACTCCGTAAGGAAGAGGTAGAACCTGTTGCAGTCAAGATGGCGGAAGTAGACCGTATTCCTCTGGTCGCAACTACAATGGATCTCGATCAGATTGTGCAGCTACTGAAAAAATACAGTCAATACTATGCAAGGGAATGACCCCCTGGAAGATACCCTAAATACTTAAAAACAGGTGAAAGCATGACCATTGGAATTGTATCTTACGGTGCATATGTTCCGAGATACCGCATAAAAATCGAAGAAATCGCCCGGCTCTGGGGTGATGACGCAGAGGCTCT
>DUGS01000073.1:14004-21226 GCA_013331265.1 Methanosarcina sp. | reverse complement strand
GAAGAAATCGCCCGGCTCTGGGGTGATGACGCAGAGGCTCTTAAAAATGGTCTCATGGTGTACGAAAAATCCGTACCTGATATAGATGAAGACGCAGCAACGATTGCAGTAGAAGCAGCAAGAAACGCAATGGCAAGAAGCGGCGTTGATCCCTCCAGAATCGGGGCGGTGTATACTGGTTCAGAAAGTCATCCCTACGCTGTAAAACCGACAAGCACTATCGTAGCCCAGGCTATTGGCGCAACTCCTGAAATGACTGCGGCAGACTTTGAGTTTGCATGTAAAGCAGGAACTGCCGCAGTTCAGGCGTGTATGGGGCTCGTGGGTTCAGGAATGATCGATCTCGGCCTGGCTATAGGAGCGGATGTTTCTCAGGGAGCTCCAGGTGACGCCCTTGAGTACACTGCCGCAGCAGGAGGAGTTGCCTGTCTTATAGGGAGAAATGAATCCGAGCTTGCCGCTATCATTGAAGATACATACTCTTTTACAACAGATACCCCTGACTTCTGGAGAAGAGAAGGAATGCCCTATCCCGAACACGGAGGACGTTTTACGGGAGAGCCCGGGTACTTCAAACACGTAACAAACGGCGCAAAAGGTCTGCTTGAAAAACTCGGGACAAAGCCTTCAGATTATGATTATGCGGTATTCCACCAGCCAAACGGAAAATTCCCAAGAAAGGCTGCAAAGATGCTGGGGTTCACAAAAGACCAGATTGCTCCCGGACTTGTTGTCCCAAAAATAGGAAACACCTATTCCGGCTCCTGCCTGATGGGAATAGCTGCGACCCTTGACCAGGCAAAGCCAGGAGACAGGATATTTGCAACTGCATTCGGGTCCGGAGCAGGATCTGATGCATTCAGCATAACAGTTACTGACAGGATTGAGGAAATCCGAAACAGGGCTCCGACGGTTTCCGAACTTATCAAGGATCCTGTATACATCGACTACGCAAGGTATGCCAGGCATAAAGGCAAGATCAGACTGGCCTGAAAACGGGGTGAATATAATGAGAGACGTAGCAATTATCGGAGTAAAGAACACTAAATTCGGGGAACTCTGGGAACGTTCCTTGAGAGATATAGTTGTAGAAGCCGGAATCGGAGCAATCCAGGACTCAGGTGTAAGCGGAAAAGATATTGACGCCCTTTACATTGGAAATATGAGTGGAGGACGTTTCATTGAGCAGGAACACATAGGTGCTCTCATTGCGGATTATTCCGGGCTTTCGAGAAACCTTCACGTCCCGGCTACTCGAGTGGAAGCTGCCTGTGCATCCGGAGGGCTTGCCCTGCGCCAGGCTATAATGTCTGTGGCTTCAGGCTACAGCGACATTGTGGTTGCAGCAGGAGCAGAGAAAATGACAGACGTTGGGTCCGAAGAAGCATCTTCAGCTCTTGCAGCAGCTGCTGACCGGGAATGGGAAGGCATGGCAGGGGCAACATTCCCTGGACTTTATGCAATGATTGCAAAGCTGCACATGCACAGATACGGGACCACAAGCGAACAGCTTGCAGAAGTAGCTGTCAAGAACCACAAAAACGGATGTCTTAACCCGATTGCTCAGTACAAGCACGCGATTACCGTAGATGATGTCCTGAATTCTATAATGGTAGCCGACCCGTTACATATCTTTGACTGCTCTCCTATAACGGACGGAGCGTCAGCACTTGTTCTGGCACCTGCAGAAATCGCCCACAAATATACCGATACTCCAATTTACATTAAGGCAACAGCACAGGCAAGTGACACGATTGCCCTGCATGATAGAAGGGACATCACCACTCTTGATGCAACCGTAATGGCTGCAAAGAGAGCATATTCAATGGCAAAATTGGCCCCTAAGGACATAGACCTTGTCGAAGTGCACGACTGCTTTACTATTGCCGAGATCTGCGCAATTGAAGACCTCGGCTTTGCTGAGAAAGGGAAAGGTGGAATTGTCACCGAAAACGGGGAAACTGCAATTGGCGGCAGGATTCCTGTCAACACTTCCGGCGGCCTGAAAGCTTGCGGACATCCTGTGGGAGCAACAGGCATCAAACAGGCTGTGGAAATTGTAACCCAGCTGCGCGGAGATGCAGGCAAGCGCCAGGTAGAAGGCGCAGAGTACGGGATGACCCACAATGTAGGAGGGTCAGGAGCAACAGCAGTAATTCATATTTTCTCGAGGGAGAGGTGATATTAGATGTCTTCTGTTCCAAGGTTCTGGAGAAACATCGGTGTCAGGTACAACCTTGAAGGGACTCGCTGCAAGGAATGCGGGGAATATTTCTATCCTCCGCGCAATGTTTGCGTGAACTGCAGGCGCATGGGTGAGCTCGAACCATACAAATTCAAAGGTACCGGCGAAATCGTAAGCTATACATTGATTCACACACCTGCGGAAGGTTTTGAAGGCCAGGCTCCTTATGCCCTTGCAATTATTAAACTGGATGAGGGCCCCCGCCTGACCTCTCAGGTTATTGGCGATATTGATAAAATCCAGATCGGGACGCGGGTAAAGTCCGTGTTCAGAAAGCTCGGGGAAGACGGTGAACGCGGTATGATATACTACGGCACCAAATTCGTCCCTGTAGATGCCTGATATTATTCGGATTTCCGGCCAGGCATCCCAATTATTTAATTATGGATTGAAATACTAACCAAACCATGAATAGAACCGGAGATGTCTGGAAACTATGCTTGAAGTGGAAGTCAAGGTAAGAGCGGATCACTCAAAGATCCGCCCTGTCCTTTTAGAAATGGGGGCAAGTAAAATCGGGGTTGAAGAACAGTCTGACGTCTATTTTGCAGCTCCATACCGGAATTTTGCAAAAACCGATGAGGCTCTGAGGATCCGCTCTATGGGCGGGCAGGCTGTGCTGACTTATAAAGGCCCTAAACTCGATAAAGTCTCAAAAACCCGAGTAGAGATCGAAACGCCTGTGAATGGGGATACTACGGCAGAAATTTTCCATGCGCTTGGCTTCCTGGAAGCCGGTGCAGTCCGCAAAAAAAGGGAAATTTTCAGGGCAGGGAATATTACTGTCTGCCTTGATGCAGTTGAAGGGCTCGGAGAGTTCCTTGAAGTAGAGATCGATATAGAAGATGAAAAAGACCTTGAAATTTCGAGGCGTAAATTATTTGAATTTTTATCTAAGTTCGGGGTCGATGAAAAGGATTCTATCAGGACTTCTTACCTTGAAATGGTACTTGGAAAGGAGAATTGAAGGCCCTTGTAGTGAACTCATTAATTAGGCTTTGTAGAATATTAATTAATCTCTTTTTTAACTCTCTTCAGGGATTATAGCCCAGGCTGCAATATAACCAAATACTCCAATTCCATAAAGGGCGAGGAATACCCATAATAGCCTTATGAGCGTAGGGTCTACATCAAAGTATTCCCCTATTCCCCCGCATACTCCGGCAATGATCCTGTTCTTTTTTGACCTGTAAAGTTTCTTCATATGACTACCTCCACTCCAGGAAAACACATTAAGTTATCGAATCAAGAGAAACTTTTTCTAAATATTCCATCAGATACTTACCCATTCGCTCATAATTTCTTTGGATAATAGATTTTCCCCTATAGCTCGCACATATACTCTGAAGGTCCTGTCTCCTGGGACCCTGAGCCCCTTTGCAGTAAACTGATAAGCTCCTTCAGGCTCGATTATTACCGGGTCGCTCTCTATCTGGTCCCATATTCTGCTCTCATCGTCTGCCTGGAGGGCAACATAAACAGTGGCATTTTCTGCGATTTCGGAACCCACATTTCTCAAAGTAACATTAACATCTACCACCCCTTCTTTTTGAGAGTATTCGCATCGGGCACTGAAATCAAGGTTAACAAGGGGTCTTCTATATACAGGGATAACCTCGACTGGCTTATTTTCATACTCTTCAGGCATTTCCCCAATCTGCCAGTTTCTTCCTGTAGTTTCCAGATAGTAATAATGGCTATTATTATATTCGAAACTCCTGCCTTTCGTTTTAGGGTCGCATTTTATTCCGAGAGCCATGTGCTCCGGAAGTTCCAGGAGGACGACATCGTAACCCATCTCTTGCAGGATTGCTACCGCCAGGATAGAGGTATCTTCACAGTCTCCACCATTATCATAAAGAGTTTCATAAGGAAAACGGGGATACTGGTCATACCCCGAACTTGTGAGGTCTGAAGTATAGTTCAGGGACTGGATAAAGGAAACACAAAGCCCAGGTATCTTGTTTTCTTCAAGCCCGTACTCCTTTGAAAGAGAAAAAAGAGTATCTGCGATATTCTTAATTAACCATTCATCATATGGATCGGAAGCAAAAAGGTCGTAGTTCCTTTTGCGTGTCCGTGACTCGTATGCGTGGTAAAGCTTATCATCGAGCAGTAGAGTAAGATGCCATCGGTAGCCTTCGTAATTCCATGAATAGGATCTGGCAGATTTCCCTGGCTCTATGAGTTCTTCCGTGACCAGAGCGTCAGAAGAGTTGGAATTCTCATTCTCGGCTCCAAGGTTATTCTCTACTCCTCCGTTGCCAGAATTCCCGGACACCTCAGAAAAAGGCCCGAAAAAAATAACTCCAGCCACATAAACGAGTAAGAAAATAAAGGTCAGTTTAATCCTAGCTTTCATAATTTACTTCCATCCAGAAATATCTTATATGATTTATATCCAGAGGTCTTCCCTCAAATGAGACTCTACCGGGTTTATTTCCATCAAATCTTCAGGATACGGTTCAAAAAAGGTCTGATGCATCAGGTAGTCGCTCTCAAACCTTACAATCCATAACTTGATTGTGTTTATTGCAGGACAGAGCGAAGCTTTTCCTTCCCTGTACTTCTGGACCCAATCAAAAAACAGGGTCTTTTCACGGTTTGAAAGCTGATCTGAAAAATATCCGAGAGAGTGCATTAATACATCAATGGTTGAAGTATATACAGGAGCTCGGGAAAAAGCACTGTACAGGTGTTCTTCATAATTGGAAATCAGCTCTTTGAAGGGCTTACCTCCTCTGTTTGCGGCAATCTCTCCTAATTTCCGGAGTTCAGCCTGATTATAAGCCATAAGAAGAAATTTATTCTGTGTATGGAAGCTTATCAGATCCTTCATACCGCCTTCGGACTTTACTTTCCGAAAGGCTGCAAATGTAAAGAGTTTTGTGAGGAAATGCTCTTTTATCCGGGCATTTCTGAGCCTGCCTTCGTCCTCAACAGGAAGGAAAGGATACCTTTTCAGAACTGCGCCCCCAAAGTATCCCGAAGTCTTTTCAACTACACCCTGACCCGCGGCAGACTGGTAAACCTTCACATCCTTGAACCCACATGACGGAGACCTGAATTTCAGGATAAAGCCGTCAGCACCTTCTACAGAATCAAGGAAACTGGAGCAGAAAGCTTTCATATTCTCAGTGACGTCCTTCCCACTCAAAGGTTGAACAAGCCTGTGCCCTCCTTTATTAAGGACTATTCTCACAGGGTTTCTTGGGACTCCAAGCCCTATTTCCACTTCTGGGCAGACAGGCAGGAAATCAACGTACTTCTTAAGTTTTACAACCACAGGACTGCTAACTATCTCACCATTATATCGGCAGTGGTCAAACTCAAGACACCTGCTAACAACAACCTTCGGCCGAGAAAATTCTCTCATCTAACCCCTATACAAAAAGGGGTTACTTACATAAATTGTTTTCCAGAGAAAAAGGAGCAAGAGACTTGATTAAGAAATAAACAAAGATATTATAAAAAAGAGTATGAGAGCAGAATATTCTGGATGCCTGAAAAATGTCAGCAAATAGTAATTCTGAAGAAGTGAACTACCACCAGGATAAAGACTTCGGGGTTTTACGCTTCTTCATATAAATAAGGAGAATTTGAAGAGGAACCTCTCACCCCCATAAGAGGTTCCCCTCGTGGCGGACAGAGAAAGTCCAGAACCCTGTTCCACCATAATTTATCGCAAGCTATGGATAAAAGAATCAACGTATAAACGAATTAACAGTTCCAGAGAATTTACATAGAGTACGCTGGATTTGGAAATTTCCATAAATGAGAGCCTGACATGGAATAGGAAGTATGGCCCCCATTAACCCCCGGTTACGCATGCTCAGCTATTATCAGGTAAAAAGTAATATTGAAACCACTGATATATAAAATTTACCTATATATATAACAAATGATCATTAACTATATGGTAAAAAAATAATAAGCAAATAGCAGAAAGAGTGACAGAAAGCAGAAAAAAGGAAAAATTTGTCTTGGAAGCAAATTTTATCTTAAGAATTTTACGTTTTGAAAACTTATATAAAAGAAACAGGGTGAACTAAAATTAAGTAGAGGGGAGAAGCTGATTTCACTTCTTCCCGAGTTCTTTTGAACGCTCACTTGCTCTTATGACAGCATTCATAAAGGCTGCCCTGATTCCGGCTTCTTCGAGGGCATGAACTCCCTGAATAGTAGTTCCGGCAGGAGATGTAACCATATCTTTGAGTTCTCCCGGGTGCATGCCTGTTTCAAGTGCCATTTTTGCAGCTCCGAGTACGGTCTGAGCTGAAAGGGTAAGGGCACTTTTCCTGTCCATACCTACAAGTACAGCACCATCAGCCATAGCCTCTATTACAGGGAAAATGAAAGCAGGCCCGCTGCCTGAAAGTCCGGTAACGGCATCCATCAGAGATTCCGGAACCTGGACTGCCGTGCCGACCGCAGAAAAGATAGTAAGGGCATCCTTCATATCCTCAGGGGTTGCATACTTCCCGGGAGAAATTCCGGAAGCCGCCTCCGAAACCGTAGCTGCTATATTCGGCATAACACGTACAACCCTGGTTCCTTCAAGAAGAGCACCCTCATAAGTTGAAAGAGGTACTCCTGCAGCAATTGATATCACGAGTTTTTCAGGAGTGATGTCATCTCTCAGGTTTTCAAGCACCGAGCCCAGTGTCTGGGGCTTTACCGCAAGAATAAGAATGTCCGATTCCCTGACAATAACAGCATTATCGGTTGATACCCTGATTCCGAGCTTTGTCTGCAACTCTTTTAAAAAAGGCTCGTATACATCGCTTGCACCGATATTTTCAGGCGGTACGATTCCGGCTTTAATGATGCCCTGCATGAGAGCAGAACCCATTTTTCCTGCACCGATAAATCCTATTTTTCGGTTTATCATGTATAAAATCTCCTTATTTCCAGAAAATAACTGAAAATTAACTGTAAATTAACTGTAAATTTAACTGTAAATAAACTGTAAATAAA
>DUGS01000073.1:10229-13825 GCA_013331265.1 Methanosarcina sp. | reverse complement strand
ACTGTAAATAAACTGTAAATAAACCTGAAATTCTTCCTGGGCCCAATGGATTAATTCAACTTTCCAGGATACCTATATTTTCTTTTTTTATAACATTGTTATAATTAGTATAACCAAGAATGCTTTCAATCTGATCCGTGTGGGCTCCTTTTATCTTAATCAGCTCTTCAGAGGTATAGTCTGTAATCCCTTTTGCAAAGACTTTGCCGTCACACTCAAGCTTTACAACGTCTCCTCGGTCAAACGTTCCTTCTACATCCACAATACCTGCCGGGAGCAGACTATTTTTCCCAAGAACAGCAGCTTTTGCCCCGGCGTCAACACGGACCGTACCGGAAGCTCTGGCAAGAATTATCCAGCGAGCGCGATTTTTCTGAATATGTCTCTCAGCAAGGAAAAGAGTCCCAATTTCTTCTCCTGAAACGATTTTCTGGACGATATCCTCTACCTCACTGTTTGCAATAACGACATAGCAGCCTGCCATGCTGCAGATTTTTGCAGCTTTTATCTTGGTCCGCATCCCTCCCACACCTTTAAAACTTGTAGGGTCGCCTCCGTAGCTTTCGATTTCAGGTGTGATCTTTTTTACAAGGGTCAGCAGTTTTGCATCATTGTGCGTTTTTGGGTTCTTATCAAAGAGCCCATCAATATCCGAAAGGATGATCAGGAGGTCAGCATCAATTTTGCTTGCAACCATTGCAGAGAGCCTGTCATTGTCCCCGAAGATTGCTTCAATCTCATTTGTACATGTACAGTCATTTTCGTTTATTATCGGGACGACACCATATTCCAGAAGGGTTGAGATGCTGTTTCTCAGGTTAAGATAGGCTACTCTATCGGAATAGAATTCGTATGTGAGAAGGATCTGAGCAACTTTCATCCCGTATCTGGAAAAAGCCTTGCTCCAGTCTTGCATCAGTATGCTCTGCCCAACAGCTGCAGCTGCCTGTCGAATTGGGATCTCGCGGGGTTTAGGGGCTATACCAAGCTCATTAAGCCCGACACCTATTGCTCCCGAACTCACAAGGATTACTTCTTTTCCCTGTTTTCTGAGCTCTGAGACCTGGAAAGCTATGCTTTCCATAAACTCTGGATCAATGTTACAGTTTTCTTTAGTATTGTCACAGCCCTTTCTGGTGATTGAAGAAGTCCCGATCTTAACAACGATTTTATTAACATCACGGAAAAATTGTTCTCTTTTTGTCAATGGAAGTGCCTCTTAAGGTTATTTGGAAAGCAACTGCGGTTGATCTTAGCCGCAGTTTAGATTTCCGATTTTGCACTTAACCTGCGCTGGTATTTCAATTCAAATATATAAACATATCATAAATATTCAAGAATGAATTAATTCAAATCCTCGAACTTAAGGTCAAGCTTCCTGTGAGTATAGGGTTTTGCGTTTTCTCCTGCATAGTCAGCAACAACCTGACCTTTACCCATGAGAATATACTTGTAAATCAGTAGCCCTTCCATACCAACAGGCCCGCGGGAGTGTATCTTGTTCGTACTGATCCCGACCTCGGCACCTTTTCCATAACGGTAACCGTCCGCAAAGCGGGTTGAGGCATTCACCATAACGCTTGAAGAATCGACAAGTCCTATAAACTCTTTCCTCCGTGAAGCGTTTTCAGTGATTATTCCATCGGTGTGGTGGGAGCCAAATGTGTTAATATGGTCAATTGCCTCCTTTATAGCATCTACAAGTTTTATTGAAAGGATAAGGTCGTTGTACTCAAGGCTCCAGTCTTCTTCAGTTGCTCTAAAGAGAGGAGAAAGCCCTTTTTCTGAAAGCAAAGAATAGCTGTCCTCGTCGCAGCGCAGTTCAACTCCTGCCTTGATATACATTTCTGCCATCCTCGGCAGAAAAGCTTCTGCAATTTTGCGGTTTACAAGCATGGTTTCTATGGCATTGCAGACTGCAGGGTACTGGACCTTGGCATCGAAACAAACCTTCCAGGCTGTGTCAAGATCTGCAAATTCGTCCACATAAATGTGGCAGATACCACTTGTATGCCCGAGTACAGGGATCTTTGTGTTGTCCTGGATGAATTTGACAAATTCATTGGAACCCCGCGGGATCAGGAGGTCGACATATGCATCAAGGCTTAGGAGGCTCATAATCTCTTCTCTGGTTTCCATGAGCTGGAAAGCTCCTTTTGGCATGCCTTCGGTGGATTCTATGGCTCTTACAAGGATATCAAAAATAGTACGGTTTGACTCCCTTGCCTCACTTCCGCCCTTAAAAATGGTTGCGTTCCCGCTTTTCAGGCAGAGGGACATTACCTGGGGTACAACGTCCGGTCTGGACTCAAAGATAACACCTATAAGACCTATAGGGCAGCTAACCTGATAAAGGACAAGGTCCCTGTCGAGTTCGAGTGTGGAAAGAGTTTCTCCCACAGGGTCTTTGAGCTTAATCACATCCCTGATTCCTGCGATCATCCCGTCAACCTTTGAGTCCGTGACCTTAAGTCTGTCTACAAGTGCCTGGGTAAGCTTCCCGGTTTTTTTCAGTTCGGCTGCATATTCAAGGTCCTTTGAATTTGCTTCAAGGATACTTTTTCTTTCTTTATCCAGAGCTTCTGCCATAGCCTCAAGAGCCCTGTTTTTTACCTCTTCATTTACACTGGAAAGCTCAATTGAAGCTTTTTTTGCCTTAATCACTTTAGATTCAATATCTTTAGCCATTATACTCACCGTCTTTATGTAATAATTGTGAAGACTTCACCAGGATAGGCTGAAACAGTTTCTTAAAACGAAACCTATTATCTAACCAGATTTCAGGTTTAAAGAGCATGTAAGATGTAATACATACTCATGTTAACTATATTATAAGAGGGAAGACAGTCCCCAGAATATTTGAGTTTTTTCATACATGGAGATGAAAAAAGAACACAGAGAGTTCTATGATAAATATTTTTGTATATTGTTTGGATATATGATACGGTAAAGTTATAAATAAAAGATACCATTTGGGGAAGGAAGTAGCTTTTAGCTCCGTGAGAGAATCGGGTCAAGAAGGCTTATATAATATTATATTTATACAATTTAAAATGATATTACTTCATGATATAATATTAACTTAAGGTTGGAACACTTGTTTATTAAATAATTGAGCCTGCAAAAAAATCATATCAGGTTGAGTTAGGAATCAAAGGGTGGAGTGTACATAACTAAAGAATAATATTATATTGTTAGAAGAAAAAAAGTAATTTTCTGAAAAACGCAATTAAAAGTAATCTTTATGTAAAGTTTTCTTGTGAAGAAAATATTATTTCAAAACGAATATATATACGATGCATATAAGTATAAAATGAGCAGCTTCATTCTATGGAGACGCATACGAAATCTTGAAAAAAGGCTATGGAATATCCCCCTGACTTTGAGAATATTCTTTATAATAAAGAAGGCAGACAATACTACGGCTCCGAAAATGAGCATTTTTATCCAAATAATATGATGAGGACGCCGCATTCGCCCGGGAATAATGTTTGCCTACTAAGCCGTTTCATACACAAAGTTTATTATAGGGGTAAATCCATATCGAAATGGGGATTACTTTAGTAGATTGGTGGTGTGTAAAAAATGAAATCATT
>DUGS01000073.1:9635-9926 GCA_013331265.1 Methanosarcina sp. | reverse complement strand
CAAGTCAAAATGTAACTCTGCAGCCCTTGTAGAGTTGAATAATCATGCCGGTGCAGCGATTAGCAGGTTAAAGAAAATTCATCCACCTGCACACATAATAATTATCAGTCCAAGACATAAAATGTTTGAAGAGCTGGCTGGCAAATTTTCAAAATATCCGGAGTTTGATAGGACCTTCAATCATCAAAAAAATCCTCAAAGCATGGATATGATTCAGGAAAAAGGGGAATCATCCAATCCAATGCATAAGGAATAAAGCCTTCTTTTTAAGTGAATGTAAAGATTATAAGT
>DUGS01000073.1:8184-9450 GCA_013331265.1 Methanosarcina sp. | reverse complement strand
GATTATAAGTGAATGTAAAGATTAATCTTTATATTCTCTTTTACTCAAGAAATTTTGAATTCTACATTTGTATCATATCCAGAATTTAAAGACGAACCCGTTTTTGACCTGAGTTTAGAAACATAAGTATACAGGCTTTCTATGTCTTTAATTTCTTTCTGAGTTATTAACTTCAGTTTATTTCGGATCTGAAGTTCAGGCTTTATTCCGAAACTTCCAAAGTATTCGGAAAGTTTAGCTGCAAGCAGGTCACCTCTCCGATCCCAATCCGTGAGTATAATAACCTCACAACCCATGTTTGCTATCCTCTCAGAGAAATTAAATAGAGAATGCTGGGTTGCAAGCTCAAAGCTGCCTCTAATACCAAGCCTTTTCATGGAAAGAATATCTCTTTTTCCTTCAACAATAATCACTGCCCCTCTTTCGGAGTATTCAGAAAGTTCCAGGAGCAATTCCTCAATCCTTTCCAGCCTTTTTCTGTAGACATCAACATCAGTCACGTTATTCTTCAACCTTTTTTGTTAAACGGGAGATATAGTCAGAAAGCCGGTCCTTGAAATCTGGCTTCAGCCTTTTAAGCGGGGTCCAAAAACCGAAACCGCTTGCTGATAGGAAACCCCTTTTATCAGTAAAGACTTCTTGCTGCTTGTAGCTCCGCTGCTTATAAGGATATCCGAACTGCTTATCCCGAAGAGCTCGGCAAGACTCTCAATAAGCTGTTCATTTGCCTTTCCTTTCTGGGCGTTTTTAGTCAGCTTTACTTCAATTCTCCTGCGCCATTCATTATAGCCGCTGGGGACAGAAAGCGACCTGGAACCAGGGGTGACTTCGATATCGATAATAACACCAGAATCCAGAGCTTTTATTGCCTCTTCGAAGGACATGTATGTCATCTTTTTGAAATATTATATTTTTGAAATATTATATAAATTAGTAACGAAATACCGGTAGCTGGTAATAAAAACCAATTATCAATAAGATACATAAGATACCTGATAAATAAAAAGTAGCCGGAAGCGAGCAAGCTATAATCAAATACGAAACGACAGTGTCCATAGAAAGCTGGTCAAGCACGCGGTCTGAAATTAGATATGAAAGCATCAGATACGAAGTTATTCAGATAAAAGTTTTTAATATAAAAATTATTATGAATTAACGTTATAAAAGTAAATATTCATAAAATAGTGCTGTGGCCCGAGCGCACTAACTCCGAAAGATCACACTCTGGTTTTCCGCAGTCCCTTTCAGTTACCCTCGTGCCGGGCA
>DUGS01000073.1:4033-8079 GCA_013331265.1 Methanosarcina sp. | reverse complement strand
GCCCGAGCGCACTAACTCCGAAAGATCACACTCTGGTTTTCCGCAGTCCCTTTCAGTTACCCTCGTGCCGGGCAATATCACACTATCGATGTACCGCATTGGGGTTGTCTATACACTCATAGTTAGGATTTTCCATTATCTCGTGCAAGGACCTATACAATGCGACTGAAGGTCATATGTATATTTACTAACTAATAAATATATCGGTAAGAAAAATACTCTGCATGCAGGGGTAAAGGAAAATACCTGAATAACAGGAAAAGGGCTTAAGGAAAGGTTATATATAATGTATATATTTGGTTTTCGCATACCTTTTATCTATATAATATTATTCGATGGTCTATATGAAGGCAAAGTATGACGAAAAGTAATACAAGGAATTTGACGCTTATATCCCCTGAGCTAAAAACTCAGGGTTTTTATGCTTCTTCCATAAACTGAGCACAGATACTTGATTAACAGCAGAGGTGCGTATAGATGTACGGCACTGAACAGATAATTTCCGGAACAATTATTGCAGGTCCCGAGCTTGTACCCATTGAGGGGTACATCTGTATAAGAAACGGGATAATTACGGAAGTTGTAGAAGAGCGTACATATTCCAAAAATATAATAGCTCCCTGTTTTGTCAATGCTCATACTCATCTTGGAGATTCAGTTTGTAAAGACCCTGCAATGGGAAAAGTTTCCGGTTTTCGGGTTCAGAGAGACCTGGACTCACTTGTAAAGCCTCCTGATGGATTAAAACACAGAATTCTCAGTGAAACTCCTTATAAAATACTTGTAGAGCACATTAGAAGGTCTTTACTGGACATGATAGAAACAGGTACCTGTGCTTTTGCGGATTTTAGGGAAGGAGGAGTTGTAGGAGTTGCAGCCCTGAATAAAGCACTTGAAGGACTGGAATTGCATTCCCTTATATTTGGAAGACCTGCAGAACCCCATCTCCCTCTTGAAGTGGTACTTGCAGAGGTAAGAAGGGTTTTACTGCATTCCGATGGACTTGGAATGAGCGGAGCAAATGATCTCGAGATGGGACTCCTGAAGGAGGTTACAGCCTATACTCGAGATAGAAACAAGCTTTTTGCAATCCATGCCGGGGAAAAGGACAGAAGTGATATTGAAAAAGCCCTATCTCTGGAGCCAGACCTGCTAATTCATTTAACACAAGCCACAAAAAAAGACCTTGATGAAGTGGCCCAGGCAAAAGTTCCGGTTGTTGTCTGCCCGAGGTCAAACTTCGTAACAGGAGTAGGAATGGCACCGATAGCTGAAATGCTTGAAGCTGGAATTCAGGTCGCAGCCGGGACAGATAATGTAATGTTAAATTCTGTTAATATGTTTGCTGAAATGGAATTTATGTCTAAAATATTTTCCATAGATGATAGGCAAGTATTTAAAATTTGCACACTTAATGGTTCCTTTGTAATGGGACCAGATTCCACGGGTTCTATCATCGAAAAGGGGAATAAAACCAATATAATGATCCTGAACGGGAGTTCTAATAATCTTGAAGGGATACAGGACCCTATATGTGGAATTACAAAACGAGCAAGGCCTGATGACATATTAGCGGTGCTTCATTCGTAAAGCAAATGGAGAACGAGACATGAATAGCGAATTTTACCGGAACATAGTAATTGCAACAGATGGATCCGAGAATACCCAGAGAGCAATTTCTTACGGAATTGAAATTGCAAAACTCAGCGGGGCCATAGTCCACGCAATTTATGTAGTGGACACATCTTCTTTTTCGTCAATCCCGATGAGCACGGAAGGCGGCTGGGAAGCAATGTACGAAATCCTGAAAAAAGAGGGTAAAAAAGCAGTCTCTGCCGTAAAAGATCAGGGAGAGGCTGCAGGGGTAGAGGTAAGAGAGGTTGTCCTGGAAGGGCACCCGACTAATGAGATCATCGAGTTCTCAGAGACTAACAACGTTGACCTGATAGTTATGGGGACACTTGGAAAAACCGGGATTGACAGGTTCCTTCTGGGAAGCGTTGCAGAAAAAGTGGTCAGAAGCTCAAAGGTTCCGGTAATGGTCGTCCGGAGTGGATAAGAGAGCTGATTTTGCTTTAAACAAAGTCTTTTGAAAAAGCGATAGAACAAAAAATTCAGGATTCAGAGGACAACACAGGTGTAAATCATATGCCAAAAAACATCTTCATAGAAGATATCATGGTAAGGGACGTCGCATGCGCAACCCTGCCTGGTTCCAGGGACGAGGTTCTTAAAATTCTTAAGAACAAACACATCTCGGGAGTCCCGGTACTCAAAGATTCCAAAGTAGTAGGAATTGTGACCAGGACAAACCTTTTGCAAAACCCAGAAGAGGAACAGCTAGCCCTTCTTATGACGCGGGAACCGATAACCATATCCCCCGGATCGGACCTGCAAACTGCTTCACGCCTGCTCCTACAACACGGCATCAGAAGGCTTCCGGTTGTCGATAATGGAAAACTTGTGGGGCTCGTTACGGTTGCAGATGTCGTGGGCGCAATTGCGGACATGAATATAGATACTCCTATCAAAGACTATGTGGAAAAGGAAGTAGTTGCAATATACAATGAAACGCCTTTGCCTGTCGTAGCCAGGATTATGGAGCTTGCCAGTGTCAAAGCCGTCCCTGTACTTGATGCTTCCCTGGAGCTCGTAGGGATCATTTCGGACCGGGACATTATCTCTGCCAGTATTATTGAGGACAGCGTGGAAATGTCGGATATGTCCTCAGGTCAGGACGACGATGCCTGGACCTGGGAGTCCATGAGAGATACCATGAGTATCTATTACAGTGTATCCAGGATCAAGGTCCCCAATCTAATAGGCAACGACATCATGATTAAAGAACCGATCACGGCTACCTATATCGCATCTATAAGCGACTGCGCAAGAAAAATGAAGCGTAACAGGATCGACCAGATACCGATCATTAATTCAAACCGTAAGCTTCAGGGCCTCTTAAGAGACCACGACCTCCTGAAGCCCCTGATAGAATCCTGAATAAGCAGGCTAAATTGCCAAAAGTTTTGAGCAGGGCCAGGAATAGTTAAGGCTCATTTAAGGTTCCTGCTCAAGCTTATCTCAGCTAAAAAATAAAAAATCTGCTTCTTAATTCAATACTTTATTCAGGAGCTAAAAAATGGACAAACCCTTTATTTTTATAAACTCTGCTATGTCAGCCGACGGCAAGCTCTCAACAAAAGAGAGAAAGCAGGTAAAGATCTCCGGAAAACTTGATTTTGAGAGAGTGGATGAACTCAGGGCTAATGCAGATGCGATCATGGTTGGGATAGGGACCGTACTTGCCGATGACCCGAGCCTGACAGTAAAATCCCCTGAAAGGAAAGCCGCCAGAAAAGCTGCCGGAAAAAGCGAAAATCCCGTAAGGATTGTTGTGGACAGCGCCGCAAGAATCCCTCATGATGCCGATATATTCAAAAAAGGGGAAGGGCGCAGGATAATTGCCGTTTCAAATTCAGCCCCAGCAGAAAAAATAAAAAGTCTGGAAGAAAAAGCTCTGGTCATAAAAACGGGAGCCCATAAAGTTGACCTTACAGAACTTGCAAAGAAATTAAAGGAAATGGGCATAAACACCCTTATGGTCGAAGGAGGTGCGACCCTTAACTGGGGCATGCTCTCCGCAGGTCTTGTTGATGAGGTATATACTTTCGTTGGAAACCTGATTATAGGAGGGAAAACAGCTCCAACCTTTGCAGACGGGGAAGGTTTCACGGAAGCCGAACTCCTCGGACTTGAACTGCTTTCAGCTGAAAAAATCGAAGATGGTATACTCCTCAAGTGGAAGGTTAAAGGGAAAAGAAATTGAATTTTTTCTTTTCTTTAATTTTTGATTTAAGTCTTTAGATCTCGAATATTGATTTTGATTAAAGACCTGCTTCTTCTTGCGAATTCAGGACTTTTATCAAGAAATATAAAATCACCAGGTTTTGGAACAGAGTTTATATAATGGAGGACCTGAGAAAGAAATGCAGTTAAAATATGGATTAGATGACCGTCCTAAAGGACTGGAAATGATAATATACGGT
>DUGS01000073.1:1002-3783 GCA_013331265.1 Methanosarcina sp. | reverse complement strand
ATATATACAAAAACTTCTTTTTGTTACTTCCATTGTATTTATTGCTCAGGTATTGTGGGGGCACCGTTTGCCCCTGGTCTTAGGGCCTGCAACCGTACTGTTGATAGGAATTATAGCTTCTCAGAGCACCAGACCTGAATTCATATCAACTTCTATTTTAATAGGGGGCCTATTACTGGCTTTGGTTGCTTTTTCCGGGCTTTTTGCTCATGTGCAGAAGCTTTTTACGGTAAGAGTAGTTTCCGTAATCCTTATTCTTATAGCCTTTACCTTATCTCCCGTAATTCTTAACCTGATCTTTTCTCCTGAATCAGCCTTCTCCCCTCTTTTCAACCTCTCTTTTGCCGTGTTGCTTTGTCTTGGTATGTTCACTGCTAATAAATTGCTAAAAGGGGTCTGGAAAGCAGCTGTAGTTGTCTGTGGCATTCTTTTCGGGAGTGTTATTCATACTTTGTTACAAACAGGTCTGGCCCCTGCGTCTTCTGCCTCCGTTCCCCCCATTTTCGGCCTTTTCTTTGAAGGTCTCTCATTTAAACTTGCCCTTGATCCGGGAGTCCTGCTCTCTTTCTTGTTCTGTTATCTGGCACTCTCCATAAATGACCTGGGTTCTATCCAATCCGTAGGAGGTCTCTTAAACGCCAGCTCAATGGAAGAGCGTGTCCGCAAAGGAGTTGGGATTACAGGGATTGGAAATGTCATAGCAGGCCTGTTTGGAGTTGTCGGGCCTGTTAATTTCTCTTTCAGCCCGGGATTGATCACCGCCACGGGTTGCGCTTCGCGCTATTCTTTGCTCCCGGCAGGTATCGGACTGCTCTTCCTGTCCTTTTTCCCCGCAGCGGTCAATTTTATCAGTAGTATTCCCCCGGTAGTGATAGGAAGTGTTTTGGTCTATCTGATGAGTGCTCAGATAGCTTCAGGGCTGCTCATGCTTGCAGAAAGAAATGCCATCAGTGGATTTAATGAAGGACTGGTAGTCGGTTTTCCCATACTGATCGCAACGATGCTGGCCTTTATCCCTTCTGAGCTCCTGACAACTTTTCCTTCCGTACTGAGACCAATTGTAGGAAACGGGTTTGTAATGGGGGTAATTATTGTAATATTGCTTGAGCGCCTTATATTGAAGACTGAGAGTTGATACCAAGAAGGAATTTTTGATTCAATCAATGACTCTTGATAAGTCGTTCCCCGGATTGGGCAGTTCTGCTGATTATCTGTCTGATCCGGGCCTGAGTTTTTGCATTTCAAACCCGCCTTTGCAATATACAAAAACTTCCAACCCGCATTCGCCTTTAATAAATTCCCGCATTTTGCGGTCATAAGTCCTCTGGACGTGTTTTAAACCATTCTTCCTGAAATGAGTCTTCACAGCTTCGAAAAAGTCAATCATCTGTTTAAGATAAGCTTCTTCATAAGCCCTGGTCTCCCGTGCAATTTCTTCACACGCAGGGTCATCAAGTTCTGAATAATAGCTCCCATGCTCGTTTAAGCCGCTTATCTGCCGCCAGTCTACTTTTCCAAATTCATCGGCTTCTCTATGCAGCATGTGGGGATATACCCTGCAAATTAAAGGACGGCTCTGATAAATCCTGCATCTTTTATTTTCAAGGAAAACGCAGGAACCGTCAGGTTTTGTTTTCAGTGCGTAGCCGGAAACATAGAACCTGCCGTTCTGGTCGCAAAACTCATAATAGGGAGCAGGGGTGACGGCATCAGGGTCTATTTGCCTTATTCTTTCCAGGTCTGAATCAAGCAGAAACACATGGTCGTTAAACTCTTTAGTGCAGCAACGGGCACAGAGTTCACATTTGAACCCAAGTTCTTTGATTATGCCGACAAACTCGGAGTCAGGGAAATTTTTTAAATCCAGAAGTTCCTTTTGCTCTTCGGCAAGCCTGGTATCAATGAGATCATTTTTTACGGGAATCACCTTTTCAGAAAATACAATTTTCAGAAGCGCCCTTAAGGTTTTAAGCGAACCCTACAGTTTCAGGCGGATTTACATGCATCTTCCAGAGATATAATTATTTATACCTTACGTATATCTGCCGCATTTTTATGCTTGATTTCTCCCAAATATCCGTAACATTTAACTACTAGCATTCCTCTTTATGATAAACTCAAGGCTTGATTAAATAATAGTCTTTTACTTCAGGCTTTCAAGGAATTTCAAATATTCCTATCAAGATCATTGAAAGATTCTCGATTTGACAATCATCGAATCAGATTACCTCTGTTGCTTAAACACTGCTGAAGGAAAAAAAATCCGCGGCAAACAGCAGTGATTGGCGATAAGGCGAATATGGTATGTGAATATATCACGAATAAATTAAAGTAAATAAAGACAAATTCAGATCAATATTAACGAGGAATGATAATGGGCAAAACCGGCAGCATTGATTGGGTAAAGGTAAAAGGTAGAAAAGGAAAAGTGATCAAGGTCCAGAAATCGAAAGCTCAGAAAGCACATCCCGGACCTGCACAGCGCTTCACATCTTCAGGTCACAAGAGGCGTTTCATAAGAAGATCTGCAAAAGCCCTTGTAAAATAACTTAAGGGCTTTTCTATTTTCCATTTTTTAAATTATCAATTTTTAATTACTAAAATCTTTTTTACATTATTAAAGGGTTAGTTTCCGATAGCTCTGCTAAACTAAAGCTCTGCTAAACTAAAAGAGCGTTTTTAATTCACTGCTTAAAACAGCTGGCGCTTTAAAAACTTCAAAATCAAAACCTGAGCCTGCTTTCGGCAGGTCAACATAAAAATCCATTCAATTTTTCTATT
>DUGS01000073.1:557-734 GCA_013331265.1 Methanosarcina sp. | reverse complement strand
ATATATATCTACAGCAAACAGAAAGGAATGACAAATAGGATTAGACATATAGTTCTCATGACACTGATTTTTAACTGAAGCTACAAAAAATAACAATCAAGGATATTTAGATGTTAGGATGTGTTTGCTGCCGATTGTAAGTTTCATGACTGTTTTTCATGATCAGATATTCGATTG
>DUGS01000073.1:0-361 GCA_013331265.1 Methanosarcina sp. | reverse complement strand
GAGTTTCGGGATAGGCTCATTATTTAAATGCTAATTTATTAGTAAAATGATGGTGAAAGCAGGTGAGGCGGACTGGAAGATCGCGCCTGAGTGGTTAATTCATCAGGAAATTTCAGCTTGTAATGTAAAGCAACAAAGACTGCATCATTTATTTTTTATCACTGTCATAAAATACAATTTTAACTTTTTCTTCTGTGATCAATCCTTGATTAATTACCTCATCTAATTTTGGTCTAATCCTATCAATATTCTCTTCAAGATCAGAAACTTCGATGAGTATTGGCATATCAGTTGATAATCGCAGTATAGAAGTTGTATGAATGCGGCTATGTTTCCCAAAACCAGTAATGCCCCTAAAAAC
>DUGS01000025.1:11421-11793 GCA_013331265.1 Methanosarcina sp. | reverse complement strand
AGATGTCGCACCGTTCGCGGGTGTGTGGATTGAAATCAACTGGGACTGCAGTAGGAACATACACCGGTACAGTCGCACCCTTCGCGGGTGTGTGGATTGAAATAGTGTGAAACGTGTCACACCCTGCGTTTCTGAGAGGTCGCACCCTTCGCGGGTGTGTGGATTGAAATATCTATACCAATAATATATATTTCGAGTGTATAAAGTCGCACCCTTCGCGGGTGTGTGGATTGAAATTAGGCAAAACCAGGGCAAAAACCCAGGGGAAAAAACGTCGCACCCTTCGCGGGTGTGTGGATTGAAATTATCAGGGGGTGGAAATATGATTATCTGCCCAGTCGTCGCACCCTTCGCGGGTGTGTGGATTGAAAT
>DUGS01000025.1:10206-11252 GCA_013331265.1 Methanosarcina sp. | reverse complement strand
CGCGGGTGTGTGGATTGAAATGTTTGAGAGTGTGGGGTCTTCTGTGAGGTTGAATGTCGCACCCTTCGCGGGTGTGTGGATTGAAATCGGGTACATGGATCGGAATACAGGCGATTTCATCTAGTCGCACCCTTCGCGGGTGTGTGGATTGAAATAGACATCGAGGGAGAAATAGAATTTCTCCGGGAGTCGCACCCTTCGCGGGTGTGTGGATTGAAATCTTTTTTCCGGCGTATATCTCCTCATCGAAACAGGGTCGCACCCTTCGCGGGGGTGTGGATTGAAATAGCCGAAAATGCAGGCTTATTTTTTTTCGGCCTCGAACTTTGATACTTCTAGGAACCAGTAGTCTCCCCTCAAAACCATTTCGCTTTCTGTCACCTTTATTTTCTTTTTGAACAGCGGGCAGTCGGTAACAAATGTATGGAACTCTCCGTTTTCACCGCAGGGGTTAATTGAAGGATTGTGCTCTTTCAGGTCGCATATGAAATTTTCATCGATCTTTCGGCCCAGCCACTCTTTTCCTAACAAATCGGCTTTGACGCTTAACAGGATCACCTCAAACCCCGAATCTATTAGGCCATTAACGATCTGTTCGGAATTTCTCTGCCAGAGCGGCATTATTAACTCAAGGCCCAGTTCTCCGCATATCCTGTCCACAAGTTTCCTGTGCGTCTCGATATGCCCGAAAACCGCTCCGTCTATTTTCTCCCCGCTGTCCCTTAAATCACGGACCACTTTTTTGAATTCCTGTTCATATGAAATAAAGCTCTTATGGACAAGGGGAATTCCAAGGGCTTCAGCCTGTGCATAAAGCAGGTCAGGATTTATGTCATGGGAACCTTGCCTCTGGATTTCTCTGAAGTTCAGGAGGTGGGATACCTCAAAACCTTCCGAGATCGCCCCGTGACACGCAAGGCAGCCGTCCTTTCCTCCGGTCCAGGAAACAACCACTCTGCCTTTATTGCTCTTGCCTTTATCTTTTTTGCTTTTATCGTTCTTGGTTGAAATGGGGTTGATGCTCATCTCCTGTCATCTCCTGTCAT
>DUGS01000025.1:0-10013 GCA_013331265.1 Methanosarcina sp. | reverse complement strand
CTGTCATCTCCTGTCATCTCCTGTATACATGCACAATTTGAAAAAAAACTTTTGTTTTTTCGCCGGCTCTCTGCCCGAACCTCTCTGCCCGAACATTCCTCAAAATCTCCTGATGCCGGGCCTCTTCACTTACATAAGCAGGGTCAACATTGTCAACATTGTCAACATTGTCAACATTGTCAACATTGTCAACATGGAGTCATTGATAGTAACCCCGGTAAAATATGGGAATAATTCTACTTTTGTCATTAAAATTTGCTTACTGCATGCAAAAACCATATAACATTAGGAGATATGTTTACTCTGAGCTCTTTTAAACACTTCCCTAAACAAAAGCATTAAATCTAAAGTTGATTATGTTTGGGGTTAAATTAGCCAGCAACAGATGAGATGAAATCCTTATGCCAGTAATCACCTTGCATTATGAAGACCTCGAGAAACTCACAGGAACAGATAAAGAAACCATCATAAGAAGGGTGCCCATGATAGGGGCCGATATCGAAAGGGTTGAAGACGAGTATGTTGACATCGAGTTCTTCCCTGACAGGCCTGACCTTTACAGTGTGGAAGGGGCAGCCAGGGCGATGCGTGGTTTTCTGGACATTGAGACCGGGCTTCCTGAATATGCGATAAAGCCTTACGAGGTATCCATATCTGTAAGTGAGGATATCCTGAAGATCAGGCCTTTTCTCGGGTGTGCGGTTGTAAGGGGAGTAAATTTCACATCCTCTTCTATCAAGTCCCTTATGGACCTTCAGGAAGACCTGCACTGGGGCCTCGGGAGAAACAGGAAAAAAGTTTCAATAGGTGTCCATGACCTTAAAAATGTAAAGCCTCCATTCCGCTATATGGCAGTAGATCCCGGATTTAAGTTCGTACCTCTTGACTACACTGAAAAGATGAGCATGACCGAAATCCTGGAAAAGCACCCCAAAGGCACAAGGTTTGCCCATCTCGTCAGCGGTTTTGAA
Organism: Methanosarcina sp.; assembly: GCA_013331265.1. Classification (GTDB taxonomy): domain Archaea; phylum Halobacteriota; class Methanosarcinia; order Methanosarcinales; family Methanosarcinaceae; genus Methanosarcina; species Methanosarcina sp10923u. Next base: position 9,042 of record DUGS01000025.1, on the reverse strand, counting down.
AAATACCCGATCATCCTGGACGCAAATGACAATGTGCTGTCCTTCCCGCCAATCATTAACGGTACACTTACATCTGTGACAGAACAGACCACAGACCTTTTCATTGATGTAACAGGGCTTGGAGAAGCTGTATACACGGCATTAAATATTGTAGTTACAGCCCTTGCTGAAAGGGGAGGGGAGATTGAGTTTGTAAGGGTAATCCGCCCGGGAGGAGAAGAGCTTGTCCTTCCTGACCTTGAGCCAAAAGAAAGGCTGCTAACCACAGGCGAAGTAAAGGCTCTGATAGGCGAGGAACTCCCGGTTGAAGAGATAGTAAAGCAGCTTGAAAGAATGCGCTTTGGAGCATGCGCCCTTGATAAGGAAACAGTTGAAGTAAAGGTGCCTGCTTACAGGGCAGATATCCTGCACAACTATGACCTTGTAGAAGACATTGCCAAAGGCTATGGTTACGAGAATATCAAAGTAAAAATCCCTGAGACCTATACCGCAGGCAAGTCCCACCCGATTTCCCTGATGCGGGCTTCGGTAAACGAAATAATGGTAGGGCTTGGCTATTATGAGGTTATGCCTTTCACACTTACCAGCGAAAAGATCAATTTCGAAAACATGTGCAGGGAAAAGACTGATGATGTTACCCATGTACTTCACCCGATAAGTGAAGACCAGACAATGCTCAGGACAACCGTGCTTCCCAACCTTCTTGAAATCCTTTCCTTAAACCAGCACAGGGAACTGCCTCAGAAGATCTTTGAGTTCGGAGAGGTAGTGAGCAATGAAATAACAGGCCAGCACGTTGCTGCGGTCTCTATCCACCCGCAGGCAAACTTCACAGAAGTATACGAGGTCGTGGACGCTTTTATGAGGGAAATGATGCTCTCTTACGAAGTAAAAGAGTCAAAAGACCCTGCATTCCTTGAAGGCAGGCGGGCAGATGTTTATGTCAACGGCAAAAAGCTTGGAGTTTTTGGAGAGTTCCATCCAGAGGTAATAAGCAACTTTTCGCTCGGATATGCCGTTGTAGGGTTTGAAATTGACCTGAACGACCTTATATGTTGAAACCTTATAGGTTAAACGTAAAAATAAAAAATTAATATATAATTAAATCAAAATAAAAATTAAGTTCCGTTTAAAAATTAAGTTCCGTTAAATTTGAATTAAGAGGAATTTTTCCTCTTCTCTTTTTACTTTTTTCTCAACACATTTTCCATTTCCGCTGCGATTTTCCGCACTTCAGTAATCTCATTGGTTTCAGCCAGACTGTATACAAGTTCGAGCATCTTCTCCTTCGTCAATTCAAGGTCTTCAAGTGCAAAGGAAAGTTCTCCCATAATGACTTCCAGGCTTTTTGTTTCAAGAAGGGCCAAAAGCTTTTGAAGGTCTGCTTTTATCGGTAAAATGGTTTCAGGGGAATTAAGGTCCACGTCATATTCATCTTCGAGTTCCCCTTTAGAGATTGTTTTAAGCCACCTTACTTTTCTGATATGGCGGATAAAACTGGTGATCTGCCGGTACTCATAGTCTCCTGTAACCTTTCCGATCAGCGCCTCATTTCTTGTCTTGAATGGAACTGCCAAAAGGTCTCCTTTTTCTATTTTTGTAATAAATGAGTAAATTTCTCCAGCCCAGGTTTCGGAAAGCTCTCCCCGCACGCTCGGGTATACTCCCAGTATGAGTTTCTTTACCTGCTCTTCATTTTTGCCGGATAAATCCGGAAGCTCAGCCCAGCCAATAGTAACCACGCTGTCCTCCAGAATTCTCTCTTCGTCCTCTAAAGTGCCTGCGGATTTAAGCAACCATAACTTCATAATCTGTCTCCGTTCCTTTTTATCCAGTCACTGGTCTTCTATTAATCTACATTCTACATTATCCAATCACTGGTCTTCTACGGATTCTCACAGCTTTTTTGCTATTAAATATTTCCCGCAGTCCGGCTCTCCCTGAGATAAATTCTTTAAGTTTGTACTCTCAGTACAGGTATGGTCAAAAGGGTCTTTGTCGGAAGTGACGGAGAACGGCTTTCGGATACAGGAGCCCGAGAAATCCTGAAAACACGAAAGTCGAGTATTTTTCCTGTGCCGTGCAGGGAAGCGGTTTATGCAGAAACCTATGAAAAGGCATGTGAGGTCAATGAAAGGCTCACTGGAAAACGCATTTCGAAGCAAGCCTGGAAACAGGGAAAAGGTCAGGGAGATAGGACCAGAGATCTGTTAAAAATTACTTCCCCTGGCCCAAGTTTAATCCATAGAACGCCTGTGACAGACAGGCTAAAGACCCGCAAAAACCTGGAAGAATGTTTTCGCTTCTATGGGGTCGGATACTCTCATACAGTGCAAGAAAAGCTCTCTTCCCCAGCCCAATGCTCTTTCCTCGGTGGATATAAGCAGCTGGTCCCTCAATTTTCCGTCGTTTTCGAAGAGTTTGAGCGAAAGGAACCTGTCAGTTACAACTATTGAGGGGATAGGGGCGGGCTTCTGGCAGATAAATATTTTCGAATTTTCACTTCTGTAAAGCCTTTCAGTTTCTTCAGGGAATCTGGAAAGCAGGCGCATTATAACGTTTTCTGTCGTACAGAGCGTGATTTTTGTCCCATTTTCCGCAAGGTCTGCGTACATGGAAGGTGCTTCCGGATGCGAATAAGATACAAAGGTAAGGACCTCTTTTGAACTCAGGATATTCTCCATGAAAGCTTCTGGAGTTTCAAGCATATGTTCTGCATCAGGCTCAAGCAGTTGCCAGTGCCCAAGTTCATCAACTCTCTCTAAAAGAAAGTCGGGAATAGAAGTTAAGTCGCGTGTCTTCCAGTAATCATCATTGACTTCAAGGACTTCAATAGTGCTCAGGAAAGGTTTCAGGTTTTCAACTATTATTTTCCCTATTTCTGACAGCCTGTAAACTTTCTTTTCTTCAATCAATAAGTGAGCATCTTTCATTTTTTTTATATGAGGCTGGATCGAGCCGGCATCTACGTTAAGCAATGCCTTGATTGTATCAATATCTCCTGGCTCCTCTCTGAGAAGAAGTAATAGCTCTTTTCTCCTGTCAGAAATGAAAATAAGATTGATAAGTGATTGTTTCATCTTCATAAGCAGGAGACTCCTTCCTCAATAGCCATCAGACTGGCAGGGAGGGGTAGTTGACCTGCTCGCCTGCCGTTTGTCCTATTAATCATAATAATGGCTTGAAGCTTTTTAATGCCCTAAAAACATTTCTATTTTTGAGAATAATTAGCTTTCAATTATTTTACGTATTTCCAAAATATATAAATGATCTGACAAACTATCCTCATATAGATATAATAATTCTTATAAATATAATAGTTCTTGTAGCTATATAGTTAAATCAGTTGAACAATCTAAGTAAATTACACCTAAAGATCAGAAATCAAAGAAAAATTAAGATACCAGTCAAAAAAAGAAAGCGAAAAATAAGAAAATAGATAAACACAATATCAAACAGGAAGATATAAAAATAGAGGGATAGCAATCTGTAGAATATTTGTCCTTACTGGAGCTGTGAGACCTCTGGATGCAAATAATCCTATCACTGTAAGCAGCCCGATCCAAAACTCAATAGGAATGGATTTTATCCTGGTACCTTCAGGAGAATTTGAGATGGGCTCTCCATCAAATGAGAAACGCAGAAAGCTCTGGGAAAGCCCTGTTCACAGAGTGTCTATAAAAAAGCCCTTCTATCTTGGCAGGTATCCGGTTACCCAGGAACAGTGGAGTAGAATTATGGGAAGTAACCCCTCATATTTCAGGGGTGAAAAGCGCCCGGTTGAAACTGTTTCCTGGGAAGATGCTCAGGTTTTTATCCGAAAACTCAATTCTGTTGAAAATACTGGCGAAAAAAGCTCAGCCTACCGGCTCCCAACAGAGGCAGAGTGGGAATATTCAGCAAGGGCAGGAAATTCAGGCAGCTACTTTTTTGGCGATGATGAATCGAAACTTAAAGAATACGCCTGGTTTCTTGAAAACTCTGGATTTGAAACTCATCCTGTGGGCCTGAAAATGTCCAATCCCTGGGGGTTTTATGACCTTTACGGAAACGTGGGGGAATGGGTGCAGGACGAGTACCACATTAGCTACAAAGGGGCGCCTTCAGACGGAAGAGCATGGGAAAGCCTTTTCCCCAGCGTTTCCGTGCCTGTAAGGATAAGAAGGGGAGGGGGCTGGAACGGAAACGCCGGGTGCTGCAGGTCAGCTGAGAGGCTTTTTGCGGCGCAGGATATGAAACTTAACAGCCTGGGGTTCAGGGTTGTTAAAGAGGTTTGATTATCCGCCTGTTCCCCTCGGTCCGATCAAGATTTTTCAGCAAATACGAGCCAGATACTTTTCAGGTGGACAGGGTTTTTTTGCCCCGGGTTGTGTACCAGTCTCAAAAAACTGACAAGCATTTTCGAGATCATTGACGAGAATTGCTGACATGTCCGAAGTGAAGTTTTCTCTTACAACGATGCGCATGATCTCTATATTTTCCGCATTTTTCGGGAGACAGTAGGCGGGAACTATCCAGCCTTTTTCCCTCAGTTTATACGAAAGCTGCTGCAGAGAATAGCCATTCTCTTTTATTTGTCTGAAGGCAATTATAGGGAGCCTTTCTCCTTTGTTCAGCATTTCAAAACGGCCCAGCCTTTCAACCCTATCGGCGAGGTCCCGGGAGACTTCAAGGATATTTTTCATTATTGCGGTATAACCAGCTCTTCCAAACCTCAAGATATTGTAATACTGGGCCACAACCATTGCACTGCCTCCTGAAAAGTTCAGTGTGTACGAATCTTCCATTTCTCCAAGGTAGTTCACATGGAAAATCAGGTCTTCGGGAAGATCACTTTTATCACGGAAGATCAGCCAGCCAAGGCCCGGATAAGTCAGTCCGTACTTATGCCCTGAAACGTTTATGGATTTTACTTTTTCCAGTCTGAAATCCCATTCAAAATCAGGTTCGGTAAAAGGCAATATGAAGCCGCCACTTGCAGCATCTATGTGGATGGGTATATCCCAGCCTTTTTCGTTTTTATAATTGAGAAGTAAATCGTTAATGTCCTGTACAGGATCGATTTCCCCTGTATAAGTAGTTCCCAGTACACAACCAACACAGATGGTGTTCTCGTCAATATGCTTTGAGACTGCTCTGGCAGTAATTGTACGCCTCTTTTTGTCAATAGGGACTTTTCTTGCCTCAACATCAAAATATCTGGCAAACTTATCCCAGCAAACGTGAGCATCGTTTCCAAAAACTATATTTGGTTTACCCGTACCTCTTCCTGACTTTATCCAGCTCCATTTGTGAGCCAGCAAACCCAGCATTATGGCTTCTGAAGAGCCGGCTGTCGCCGTGCCTACAAACTCGGTACTATGCCCGTTAAAAAGGCGCCCAAGCATATTCACGAGGTTCCTGTGGATAACTTTGTCAGTTTGCGGATATTCGAAAATATCTATGATGTTTTTGTTGATGTTTTCCATGACCAGCTTATCTGCTTCAGGTTCCATCCATGTGTTAACAAAACTTGCCAGATTAAGGAAAGGATTGCCGTCGAGGCTCTGCTCATCATGTATCAGTTGATAAGCTGCTCTCGGGATCATTCCCTCTTCAGGGAATTCATATTTGGGAACTCCTTTTTCTTTGACCTTTTGTATATATCTGGCACTGTATGCGCCAACACGATACTTTTTAGAATCCTCTATTTTTTCCAGGTTTACTTTTCTTGAAATCATGATTTTAGCCCCTAAACACCAATTGCAAAATACTCTGCCTCCCCAGCTTACTGTTCAAAACAAATATAAGAAGCTATGGACATAGAGTCTAAGCTTCCAATGTATAATCCAGTCTATATTTTAAAAAAGGCTCTGAATAATTCTGGTTACTGCCTTATAGAATGTTCCCACTGTGTCTGCCTGAAGGCGTTCGCCTCCGGTATGAGGGTTTACTATAGTAGGCCCTATGGAAATGCAGTCTATTTCATCGCCATAATTTTGCACAATATAGCTGCATTCGAGGCCTGCGTGGATTACGGTTGCTCTGGTCTCATCACCGTAGAGTTCCTTGTCCCTATACACGTCTTTTGCTTTATTAAGTAAGACAGAGTTGTCATCTGGTTGCCAAATCGGATAAGGGTCGAAGTTCTTTACATCGTACTTGAATAATTTTCCTATATTTTCCTGGATTTGAATAAGAGCTTCCATTGAATCGCTATTAGAACTGCGGTTTAAGGACATAATCACTACCTTGCCGTCATTCAGTTCAATTGGCTCAATAGCTGCTAAGTTACTTGAAATCTCCACAACTTCAGGTCTGCTTGGAATCATGTGGATGACGCCGTTTGGTATCTGTTGAAGCAGGCAAAGAAGTGCGTCTGTTGATGCTTCATCAAGAGGGGTCTGGACAGAATTTATCTCTTCAACTTTCCAGCAAAAGGTATCCTCCTCAGGCTGAGACTGTGCCTTTAAAGCCTCACAATATGCATCAAAATCGTCTTTAAAATCATAATTCTCGGCTCTTTGAATAGCTATTCTTGCTTTGGCCCAGGTCGGAATTTTGTTTACGGTGGGTATCTTTATGTCACCTTTTTTTCTTGCTTCTATTATTTCTTCGATTTCTTGATCTGTCAACGAATTCATTGAAATCAGACGCAGGTCATAACTTCTGATGCCCTCACCCGTAACATCAAGGTTTGTGAGTCGTTTATTGAGCCTTATGAGCACTCCGGTAAGGACCTTGATGGCATTAAGCCTTCCATTGTTGATATTAACCCCAGAATGCCCTCCACGGAGATTTAAGACCGATAGCTCCAGGGTGATAAAATCCTCGGTAACAGGCAATAAGGTAACATCTCCCTCGTACTGGACAGTGCGCCCTCCTGCACTGCCGTAAATAATAGTATTTGCAACTTCAGCGTCAAGATTTATGTATCTTCTACCGATCAGGAGATTTTTGTCATAATTTGCAGCCCCACCCATATCAGTTTCTTCCTGAACAGTAAATAAACACTCAATTGGGTATTGTTTTAGCTCACTATCCTCCAGAATGGCAAGCATAGTTGCTACTCCTATACCATCATCTGCACCTAATGTGGTACCTTTATCTGGATCTTGGATGTTTTCCTCTGGACTGGAGATGCTTGATTCCTTTAACGCTTTTATCCATTTTGGCCCTTTGTTTTCAGAGTAGCCAAAGATATGTAAGGGAAAAATATTCTTATCAGGGGAACATACCATATCCATATGCGCCTGTAGAGTAACATAAGGAGCACTTGCATAATTCCCCGAACCCTTTCTGCGAAGGACAATTACTCTTTTTCCGGGATATTTAGCATCAGGCTCATAGTAAAGGAATTCCACGCCTTCTATCTTTTTAATGCAATCCGCTACATGTTTCCGAACCTCATCTTCATCACCAGAGGGATGGCGTAGTCCTGTCAGTTCCATAAAGTGGTCATGTACCGCCTTTGGCTCAAAAGAGTCATCCAATATTTCTATATCTGACATGTACATCTTACTCCTGAACATTTATCTAATGTTATTCAGCTGTATTGATCATTCAGAAGTACATCTCAAAGAAACCAGATTTGATTTCCTTTAACCCGGATAGAAAAGCAGTTCTGAGTTTTATGTAAAACTCTTCATGATGATTTCCCTGATATGTTGTCCAATTGAGCAAACAGCATTGTTTTAATTTATTTTTGAGAATATTTTCCATAATTGCTGTTTTTATTTCGATATCAGTTCTGTAATTTTTTAATGAGAACTCTAGAAAGAGCATTTGATATAACTCACACACTTAAAGCACAAAATCAAGCATATGTAAGTTTATTTAAAAATGTGTATTTTAAATATAATTACATTTTATGCGACTGACTCATGCTCAACCGTGTAAGTATTATAGAAATAGTTCGTCCCTCTATAAAATACTTCTTACTCTTCGTATATTTTTATAAACTACATTCCCCAAAAAAAAGAAAATTTGATTTCTCATTATTTATTCGGCACCCTTAACCCCCACCCGTTTTTTTTGGGCAGGGGTATAAGAGTTTCAGGTGCTTTCGGCAATTTAGGAGGCGATTAAATTTGTGTCTGTCGGGTAGAGACACTCATCTATACTACTAATTGGTATTTAATACTTTTGCTATTTATCTTGCTACTTGATATGAACGATAATTATTATATTCTTACGTAAATATATGCGTCGGTTTTTACAGGAATAAACAAAAACAGGAAAACAAAACAAACTTTCGGAGAGATAAAAATATTTGAAAAAACTGATTAGTATACGTTCTTCTGGGAAAATGGCAAAAGGAGGTTATTTACTCCTCTTTACTGGTTTCTGTTTCTTTCTGCTTTTTGGAAAGGACCGCCAGACAAGCTGGCGGAGGTGTCCATAATCTTTGGATTTAAAACTGATCTCCGAGGTTTGAGAAAGTGTTTTTCAGGTCTTATCCGAAAGGACAGGTATGATCCTAAAACCTCAGGTGGAATAACTGCATAACCTGAGAGGCATCCTTATTTTTGCAGCCTTTCAAGCACTTTTTCAGCTTTTCCTCTTACCTCTGCAAAGATATCTTTCCCTTTTGCATCAATTCCTACAATGAGAGGCCCGAATTTTTCAACCCTGAGGACCCAGACAGCCTCAGGCATTCCAAGGTCAAGCCAGTGGACGGTTTTCACCTCTTTTATCAGTTCAGCGGCAAGGGCTGCGCACCCACCAGTGTATGCAAGGTAGATGCATCTGTTTTTCAATGAGTCTGCAACGCCTTTCATTCCTCCTTTTCCGATAATTGCCCGGACTTCATGGGCTTTCAGGAGAGGGGGAGTCATTTTTGACATCCTGCCGCTGGTTGTGGGGCCTGCGGATATGACTTTCCAGCCGGTCTCGGTCTGCTGCATAAGGGGACCGCAGTGATAGATAACTGCCCCTTCGAGGGAGAACGGAAGTTTTTCTCCTTTTTCTTCCATTTCGAGAATCCTGGCGTGGGCTTCGTCACGGGCTGTCAGGACCTCTCCTGAGATATATACTATGTCTCCGGCATTGAGTTTCTCAATA
>DUGS01000217.1:11649-25403 GCA_013331265.1 Methanosarcina sp. | reverse complement strand
ATCGAAAAATAATTTAACCCTAATTAAAGAATCAATTAGATAGAAAAGCCTTTTAAAGGCTTAGAGATAAAATAAGACCCGTATAAAAATAAGTATAAAAATTTAGACAGAAGGAGGAGTTAACAGAGTTATCCATGATGCAACGCAACATTGAAAAAAAGAATGGATTTATTCAGGGAAATCAGTAAAAAAGAATTACCAAACTTAATCTGAACATTAAAATTCTCAGAAAGGTTGTAAAGAAGAAATAGATTTTTATAATAACAGACAGGAAAAAGGGAAGATATTTTATACAAAAAGATAATTTGATCTACTCAAACTAAAATCATTATTGAGATAATCTGGATTATTCAGGAACGAGGGATTCACTACACCAAAAAGAAAGCTCCTGAATTGAAACATAGTGGCAAATACCTATCTTTCCGGTTCTCATTTATCATAATAGAAGATTCTAGCAGACCAGCCGGAAAAATGTCCAAAAGACTTATCTGAAAATCCTGAAGATTGATAATGAAATAGGCTGAATTAGCCTGAATACACGAAAAATAAAACTGGGAAGCCAGAAAAACATTAAAACATTTTTATGAGGAGTCATATGGCCGGAAACCAGAAGTTTCCATCTGACCTGCTGTTTGTTGTAGGTCTCGTAATTCTTACGGATATTTTCGTACTTATTCCTGTACTCAGTGAGAGTTTTATTCGCACAGTCCTTGGCCTACCGCTGGTATTATTTCTGCCAGGGTATGCCCTTATAGCCTTACTATTTCCAACAAAAAACGGACTTGAAGGAATTGAGAGGGCAGCACTTTCTATAGGAATGAGTGTCGCAATCGTCCCTCTTGTAGGACTTGTACTTAATAATACATCATTCGGGATCAGAGAAATGCCTCTTCTTGCAAGCCTCTCTGTGTTTATTATCCTGACATGTGCAGCCGCATATGTCCGCAGGAGAACGCTTCCAGAAGACAAAACCTTTGGAGTCTCTTTCAAAGCTTCTGCCCTTTCTCTGTTATCTGAAGTTCTGGGAAAAACAGAGTCATCAACGGAAAAAACCCTCAGGGTATTTCTGGCAATATCCGTTCTGGCCCTTGTAGGAACTGTGGCTTATGTAACCATTGTTCCCCACGAACAGGAACCATTTACCGAATTCTATATTCTCGGGCCCGAAGGAAAAGCTAATAATTATACTACGGAGTATGTACAGGGAGAAAGTGGGACAGTCATAATAGGGGTCTCAAACCATGAACACAGAGCAGTAAACTATACCCTGGATGTCAGGCTCGAAAATAAATCACTGGCTCTGCCTGAGAACCTGAGGCATATACAGCTTGACGACAATACGACCCTGGAAGAACCGCTTGAGATAACCCCCTCTATTGAAGGAAAAAATATGGAGCTTCAGTTCCTGCTTTTCAATGATACCGAAAAGGAAGTACCTTACGAGGATCTGCGCCTCTGGATAAATGTTACCAGGGAGGCCTGAAGATGGAGACATATGAGAATCAGGAGATGAGAACACCTGAATACCGGGGAAAATATGTACCTGGAAATAGGCCAGTATCAGAGCCTGCAATAAGGAATAAAGGGCTTTACCTTATTGTTCCGGTTTTAGCTATCGCTATTGCGGAATTTATGATATATTCTGGAAGGATTATAGAAGCCATGGAGGTACATGCAGCCCTCCTTATTGGGCTATCTCTTTCCATACTATATATAAAAAACGTGGAGATCCAGAAGACCTACCAGGCTCTTATCCTGCTGCCAGTCCTGCGACTTGTAAATCTCTCAATGCCAGCGTTTTATGATATTACCCTTTATTCATTTGTCTTTATCTATGGACTTCTCACAATTCCAGTAACTATCGCGCTCACCAGCCAGGGCTTTACCCGAGAGCAACTTGGAATAACCTTCAGAAGAATAGGTATCTATATTCCACTTTCGATCGTTATCGGTCTCCTTCTTGGAGTAGGAGAATACCTTATAATAGAGACAGACTACTTAATTCCTGATCTTTCAATAATCAGCCTTTTGATGCTTACCCTTATTATGGTCTTTTTAGTAGGTCTTGTTGAAGAAATCATCTTCAGGTCCATTCTGCAAAACAGGCTTGAAATGTTTCTCGGAAGCCGGGGAGGCATAATTATGACAAGTGTCCTGTTTGGACTAATGAGTTCAGGATATGGGAACATAATTGAAATTTTCTACGCTTTCTTAGTAGGTTTTATTATAGGATATATGTTCTACAAAACCCGAAGCCTCCCTCTGGTCGCAATGATCCACGGTTTCATAAATGTTTTTCTCTTTGGGGTTATTCCTCATTTACTTTAAATTTATTGAACGGAAGCAGAGAATAAAGCTGAGTCAAAAGATGAGCCAGGATAGAAAAGTAAGAAGGCAGAAAGAAAGCGGAAAAAATTATTTTTAGTAAATTGATAGGGAAAATGAATTATCATCAGTTTTTTAAAAAAGTTTTATCTCTTAATGCTTTACGTTCAAGATTTTAAAGAGCCCTCCAAAAATTAGAAGAGAGCTACAAGCTTGTAAAGGATAATTGCACCGAAAGAGAATAGAAGCGGAAGGATTCCCATATTCAAAGAAGTCTTCACAGAATCTTCCCAGAGCTTTGACAGAGGAAGAAAATCTCTGAGAAGTAGCAGTAAAATCAAAGCCGCTGCAGCTACTGATGCACCTTCAGGGACTCCTGGCGTGACCATCATTTTTAGTGCACCTGAAGAAGCAGAAGTTGATGAAATTAAACTAAGCGTAGTTAGGACTCCTCTAGTTGATTGACGTATAAGAAAATCAAATGTACAATCTAATATAAAAACCCTCCTCCATTTAATTTCCCGAACTTAAACTATAAAATGTAAAGAAAAAAATAAAAAGAGGAGGCAGAAGGCATTTATTTTCAAACCGTTCCCGACAATCAGAGCAGAATAAAAAAGTAAATTTATAAATTTCAAACACATGGGAAACCAGTTATAGCTTTTAGATATCTTTGAATTTGAAAACATATAATACTATTTTGGGCACGATTAGATAATTTTTAAATCGGAGTACTATCATATAAAATTATTACTGTAGGGTTTGGCATTAAAAACAGTGTTGCAGAAGAATCGAGACAATGTCAAGAAGACAGTGTAAAAATAACGACAGAGGACCACGAATACATGTGCAGAGCAATTATGCAAAACGAACGCGACAAATTAAATAAATCGATCAAAAAAATGAGAAATGTTTGGGTGGATAGATAAACCAAATCAGTTAAATAATTATAAAGTATATTCAAGCTAAAAAATTTAGATAGTTACGAAATTGAAGGGAGTGAGTACAGGGAAACATTAATTTCCCCGGGGAGACTGAACAATAAATAGCCAGATAGCCCGGGATAGAAAAACAAATACATACAATCAAATGTGTGTAAAATATTAAGGATGTTTTGATCCCGTTCGAAATATATCAAATGAATGTAAAGTATACGAAAAGGGGAACAATATGAATCCAAAACAATTCAAGATCCATAATTCTTCCAGGATTTATGGCAACTCCGTGATCGGAAAAGATACAGTTGTTCTGGAGAAAGTAATACTGGGGTATCCAGAACACAAAGTCCTCATGGAAATTCTCAAAAAAAATATGGAAATAGAGGACTTCGATTTTCCGGGCTGCACTATAGGCCCTAACTCGATAATTAGAGCAGGTTCTACAATATTCTCCAGTGTAAAGACTGGAAGAAATTTCAAGACCGGACATAACGTAATGATCAGGGAAAACACACAAATAGGAGACAATGTACTTATCGGAACGAACGTCATCGTAGACGGAAACGTAAAGATAGGAAACAACGTCAGCATCCAGGGAAATGTATATATTCCAACGAACGTGGTTATTGAAGACAATGTATTTATTGGACCATGCGCTGTTCTTGCCAACGACAAATATCCTATCCGTAAAAAGTACGAACTTAAAGGCCCTGTTTTGAGAAAAGGAGCATCTATTGGCGCTAACGCGACTCTACTCCCAGGAGTGGAGATAGGAGAAGGAGCAATGGTTGCCGGTGGAGCCCTTGTAACAAAAGATGTGCCTCCATGGAAACTGGCGCTCGGTGTGCCTGCCAAAATACAGGAACTCCCTGATGATCTCAAAAAATTAAATATGATATAAGTATATAGAAAAACCAAAAGAAGTAGAATAAAGCATTATTAAGATTAATAAGAGGTCCGAAAATGATCCCAATCGCCAAGCCCCTGCTGGGCAAGGAAGAGATTGATGCAGTAACGGAGGTCCTGAGCTCAGGCATGATCGCACAGGGACCAAAAGTAGATGAATTTGAGCTTGCTTTTTCCGAGTACACGGGCTGCGAATATGCAGCTGCTGTAAACTCCGGTACCGCAGCTCTGCACATTGCACTTCTTGCCCACGACATTGGAAAGGGAGCAGAAGTAATTACAACTCCTTTTACATTTATTGCCACTGCAAACAGCGTCCTTTACACCGGGGCAAAACCTGTTTTTGCAGACATTAAACCGGATACATACAACATAGATCCTGAAAAAATCCAGGAAAAGATCACTTCAAAAACAAAAGCCATTATTCCTGTCCACCTTTACGGCCAGTCAGCAGATATGAAAGCCATAATGGAAATCGCTGAAGACCGCAAAATTGTCGTGATAGAAGATGCCTGCCAGGCCCATGGCGCAGAATGTATGGGGAAGAAAGTAGGCAGTTTCGGGACAGGAGCATTCAGCTTCTACCCGACCAAAAATATGACAACAAGCGAAGGCGGAATAATTACAACCAATGACAGGGAAATTGCAGAAAAATCAAAGATGATCAGGGCTCACGGCTCTAAAGTCCGTTACCTGCATGAAATGCTGGGCTTTAACCTGCGCATGACTGACATTGCAGCCGCGATTGGACTTGCCCAGTTAGGAAAACTGGACGGGTTTAATGCTGCCAGGCAGAAACATGCAGCCATGCTTTCAGCCGGACTTAAAGGCGTTTCAGAGATTGTGCCTCCAATAGTAAAACCCGACTGTACTCATGTATTCCACCAGTATACAATAAGAGCTAAACAGAGAGACAAGCTGGCAGATTTCCTGAAGGAAAAAGGCATAGGTACAGGAGTTCATTACCCTATACCCATCCACAAACAACCCTATTACAAAGAACTGGGGTACAGGGATTCCCTGCCTGTTTCGGAGAAAGCAGCAGAAGAAGTTCTTTCCCTTCCCGTACATCCGGCTTTATCCAGAGACGACATGCAGAAAATAATTGAGGAAGTCAAAGAATTCTATGCAAAGGCCTGATTAATTTCCAGGCCGTAACCGCATTTTTAAAACAGGAAGTGAAACCTTGATCAGAGTAGGAGTAATAGGCACAGGTGCCATGGGACAGAATCACGTCCGAATCTACAGTGAAATGAATGGCGTGAAGCTTGCCGGAATATCGGATGTAGACAAGGACAGAGTCGAAGCCATGGCTGCCCAGTTTAAAACAAAAGCCTTTACAGATTACAAAAAAATGTTTGCCGAAGGCCTTGATGCGGTAAGTGTTGTTGTACCCACAAAACTGCATAAACAGGTGGTCCTTGATGCCCTGGAAGCTGGCCTTCATGTTCTTGTTGAAAAACCAATTGCAGACACGGTTGAAAATGCAGACCTCATGATTGAAGCTGCAAAAAAAGCAGGAAAAGTACTCATGGTAGGTCATATCGAACGTTTCAACCCTGCCGTCATAAGGCTCAAGGAGATTATAGATTCAGGAATTCTGGGCAAGATAGTATCTATTTCCACAAGGAGAGTAGGTCCCTATAACCCGAGGATAAGAGACGTTGGCGTAATTCTGGATATCGGTGTCCATGATATAGATATCATCTCATATCTTTACGGCAAGAAGATAAAGGGGGTTTACGCCATTGCAGGTGCAGACATACACTCTTTTGAAGACCATGCTTCAATTATCCTGCGTATGGACCACAACTTTGCAGGTGTTGTAGAAACTAACTGGCTGACTCCTCATAAGGTAAGGCATCTGACAGCAATAGGGGTCAAGGGCGTAGCCTATCTGGACTACATTGACCAGACAGTTGAGCTGCATGATAACGGCTGGATAAGGAAAGCAAAAGTTGAGCCAAGTGAACCACTGAAAAACGAACTCGCCTATTTCAGAGACTGTATTCAGACAGGTAGAGAACCGAACCCCAGCGGTGAAGATGGAAAACACGCGCTTGAAGTAGCAATGGCAGCCATCAGGTCTTACGAAGAAGAAAGACTGATTGAAGTAGGAAAGTAAACCGCACAAAAGATAAATTGTAAATGAACCAAAAATCCGAAAACCTCAGGGAAAAAGAGAAGAATATTTTAAAAACAATATCGGAAAGTGATAATTATGAGCAGATTAGAAAAACTTTTAAAGGAACGCGGCTCTATAAAAAAGATCGGTGTGCTTGGCATGGGATATGTAGGAATCCCTGCTGCTGTCCTTTTCGCAGATGCTCCCTGTTTTGACAAAGTCCTCGGTTTCCAGCGCAACTCAAAAAGTTCAGGATATAAGATTGATATGCTCAACAGGGGAGAAAGCCCGCTTAAAGGAGAAGAGCCAGGTCTTGAAGAGCTTATTGGAAAAGTTGTAAAAGCAGGAAAGTTTGAATGCACACCTGATTTTTCAAGAATCTCCGAACTTGATGCAGTTACACTTGCAATTCAGACACCTTTTGCAAATCCCAAAGATCTTGAACCCGATTTCAGCGCCCTTATAGATGGGATAAGAAACGTAGGAAAATACCTTAGACCGGGTATGCTTGTGGTCCTTGAATCCACAATTACTCCCGGAACAACCGAAGGAATGGCAAAGCAGATCCTTGAGGAAGAGTCCGGATTAAAAGCAGGAGAAGATTTTGCTCTTGCGCACGCCCCTGAAAGGGTGATGGTAGGCAGGCTTCTGAAGAACATAAGGGAACATGACAGAATCGTGGGCGGAATTAATGAAGCAAGCACAAAGAGGGCTGTTGAGCTGTACTCCCCCGTGCTCACGGTCGGAAAAGTTATTCCGATGAGTGCAACTGCAGCCGAGGTTACAAAAACCGCAGAAAACACTTTCCGTGACCTTCAGATTGCAGCAATCAACCAGCTTGCCCTTTACTGTGAAGCTATGGGCATAAATGTCTATGATGTCAGGACAGGAGTTGACAGCTTAAAGGGCGAGGGCATTACAAGAGCTATCCTCTGGCCCGGAGCAGGAGTTGGAGGCCACTGCCTGACCAAAGACACATACCACCTGGAAAGGGGAGTTAAGATTGGAAAGGGAGAGCTTGACTATCCTGAAGGCGCGGATTCTATCTACGTGCTTGCCAGAAAAGTCAATGACTTCATGCCTACACACATGTATAACCTGACTGTTGCAGCCCTTGAGAGGCTTGGGAAGAAGATGAAAGGTTCAAAGGTTGCAATACTCGGATGGGCATTTATCAAAGACTCGGACGATGCCAGAAACACACCTTCAGAACCTTACAGGGACCTCTGCCTGAAAGCCGGGGCAAACGTTATGGTACACGACCCGTACGTTGTCAATTATCCTGGTGTTGAGATTTCGGATAACCTCGAAGAGGTTGTAAAAGGCGCAGACATTGTAGTGATACTTGCAGGGCACAGTGCGTACTCTGGCTTGAAAGCCGATTGGGTAAAGAAAATAACTGCAAAAGCAAACCCGGTTATTGTGGACGGGAGAAATGTCATTGAGCCGGATGAATTTATTGGAAAGGGATTTGTTTACAAGGGGATTGGGAGGGGAGACAAAAACTCACATAAAATTAAATGAAGGGGAGAATTCCCCTTTTTAAAACATTAATTTGTTTTTTATAGGGAAATAGGGCGAAAATTATGTTTGACAAACTTAAAGAAAACGAGGAACTCTGGGACCTCTATACAAGGAAAGAAGAGTACAGCGTAACATTTCGTGACGCGTATGAGAGGTTCCCTTACTATCTGAGCAGTCACAGGAATATTTTTGAGCCAAGGGTTTCTGAATTTCTGGTAGAAAACGGGCTGAAACCGCAGTATCCGGACGGAAAGAAGTTTGCTGTCTGCCTCACACATGATATTGACGCGATTTACCCATCATATCCGATTGTCGATTCTGTCAAAGCTCTTGCCAGAGGGAAACTTGTCGAAGCAATGAAAGCTCCTTTCTCAAGAGTTAACAGGAAATGGAACCCATGCTGGAACTTCAGGGAAATACTTGCTCTGGAAGCAAAGTATGATGCAAAATCCAGTTTCTATTTTCTTGCCCTGAACCCTGAAGAAACGGACTTTAATTACGATATTAAAGATCTTGAGTCCGAACTTGGTTTTATATCCGACAGCGGATGGGAAATCGGCCTGCACGGCGGGCACGAGTCTTACAACAGCCTGGAAGATATCAAAGAGAAAAAAAGGCGGCTTGAGGAAACTTTAGGAAAAAAGGTTATCGGGTATAGAAATCACTATCTAAGGTTCAGAGTACCTGATACATGGGAATTATTGAGCAAAGCAGGCTTCAAATACGATACCACACTCGGATATTCGGATTGTGCAGGCTTTAGAAACGGGATGTGCCATCCTTTCAGACCTTTTAATTTAAACGAAGGGCACCAGATTGATATTATGGAGATCCCGCTGGTGATTATGGACCGTTCACTTTTGAAGGACTACATGCGCCTTAATGTTAAGAAGGCCTGGGAATGTGCAAAGCATCTCATAAACACGGCTGAGAAATATAATGGTGTGATCACTATCCTCTGGCATAATAACACGTGCATTGAGGGAGAGACTCTTAAGTATTACGAAAAAGTTATTGAGTACTGCGCCGGGAAAAATGCCTGGATTACCAGTGGAGAGGAAATCTATAACTGGTGGACCAGTCATGTTGAGCCCGGAATCTAAACTGATAGTGATATGGATCTAAATTGATAGTGATATATTACTGCTGAAGAAATCATATTTACTAAATAAAAAGATTTACTAAATAAAAAGGAAAACAACATCAACCCCGGCAGCTTGGAGAAAACTCTTTTTTGCAGGAAATACGGCTGCCTTAAGTGATTAATCTGGGTGATGTTGACAGAAAGAGTTTGAGCTGTTAAAGAGTTAACAGTGACTTTCTGTTAAAATATATATAATTATTTTACCCGTTAGATGTAACTATAGTTCTCTGGCAAGCGAGAGTTACAGGTTGTCACTAATGGGAAAAGAGTGCTGTTGAGCCATATGAGTATATAAAGGATAATTTGTGTATAGGGAATTGGAAAGAGAGGAAAAAAGGCATCGGGTAAAAAATTGTTAAAAACTGAGGGTACTGAAATTATGAAGATTTAAGGTTTAAATAGGGGGATGTACCCGCAGAACTTAAACAGTCCGCTTCCGAAGTTAAAAGTTTTCAGTTACCTGGCCCAAAAACGACTTCCTTCAGTAGGGTACCGGCTATGGATGAAAAGACAGCAGAATCAGTAGAAAAGCCGCCTAAAAATGAAAAGAAAGCAAGTTTTGCATCGGACGTGCTCACACTCGCAGGCGGAACAACTATTGCTCAGATCCTTGCGATTCTGGCAGCCCCTGTTCTGACCCGCCTTTACGGACCTGAGGATTTTGGAGTCTGGGCTCTGTACATATCCATCACCAGCATTATAAGCGTTATTTCATGCCTGAGATATGACTATTCTATAATGCTGCCAGAATCAGACAAGGAAGCAGTAAACCTTTTAGGTCTTAGCGTCCTTGCAGCTCTGGCTGTAACCGGACTAACCGTGCCAGTTATCTGGTATTTCAAAGCCCAGATAGTTGACCTTTTGAATGCCCCTCAGATAGAGGGCTATCTCTGGCTTGTGCCTCCTTTCGTGTTCGTAAATGGAATTTTTCTCGCGCTAAATCACTGGAACTCAAGAACGAAACTCTTTAAGAGGTTATCTTTCTCAAGGATTTCCAGTTCAGTTTCTACGACCGCGACCCAGATAGCCCTCGGGCTTGCGGGAAGACCCCCAACCTCAGCCGGTTTAATCGGCGGCAGCCTTGCAGGCCAGTCTGCAGCTACATTCGTGCTTGGGGGACAGATCTGGAGAGATGACAGAAACCTGATAAAAAAGAGCCTGAGCTGGAAAAAGATATATGAAGGAGCTGTACGGCACCGCAACCTTCCACTTATAGACAGCTGGTCTGCCCTTATGAACTCCATCTCCTGGCAGCTTCCGGCTTTTCTCCTTTCAGCTTTTTTTACTCCAGCCGTAGTTGGCTTTTATTCCCTGGGGTTCCGCCTGCTCCAGCTGCCAATGAGTTTTATTGGCAGTTCGATTTCACAGGTATTTTACCAGAGGGCATCAAGAGCGGTATCTGATGGCACTCTCAGTACTCTTGTCGAAAGCGTATTCAGGATGCTTGTAATTATAGGCATGTTTCCGATATTGATTCTCACAATTGTCGGAGGCGATGTCTTTACCGTGATTTTCGGAAAGGCCTGGACAGAAGCAGGAGTCTACGCCCAGTTCCTGAGCCTCTGGGCTTTTATATGGTTTATTTCATCCCCTTTAAGCACGATATACCTGGTTGTAGAAGAACACCATTTCGGCTTCAGTTACAACTTTTTCAACCTAACAACCCGCTTCCTGTCCCTTACAATTGGCGGCATTCTCGGAAGCGCACGTCTAGCCCTTATCCTTTTCTCCGCATCGGGCATTATAGTGTATGGATACATGTGCCTGAAAATGATGTATTACTCAGGGGTAAAGACCTCAAAAGCCCTGAAAATAGTATTCTCAAACCTGGTCCTCTTTATCCCTGCAGGAGCATTCCTGGCGGCTCTTAAGATTGCAGAAATAAATCAGACCGTTCTTGTTATAGTTTCAGGTTTGATTATCTGCATTTATTATTTGTATATATTAAAATCCGATAAACAGGTAAAAGAGATAATAAGTGAATTCAAATCTCCGGAAAAAACATAAAAAGCCTGGATAAAATATAAATAGACTTTTCTGAAACATATTAATATTAAAGCTACCTTATAGCGTGATAATTTGCATCAAAGGCTCTGGAGTTAAAAAGTAAAGTCGTATAAACATGATAGTTTATCATATATCAAGAGATCATATCAAATCACTGAAAAATTTAGAATAACGAGATCAAAATCTTGATTTTCAGAGGGACCACTTTCGTGAAATTAGTTTTCAATCCTCTTTATAGAAATAGAAAGAATCTAAAACTCCTGTTATGGCTTTCTTTATTAGTATCTTTGATTGTTATCCCGGGGACCGCTGAAGCTAACCGCTGGGAACTGATTCCTGAAAAACCGGTAGTAGGGGATACGATAGAGATAAAAGGAGCTAATTTCACAGGGGAGGCGGCAGAGGTGCTGGTATCCTTTGAAAAGGACGTACCGGTCTCAGAAGGCAGATACGAGTATTTGCTTGAAAATGTGGAAATCCCACCCGGGTTCAAGAACCTTTTTAGCGTACAGGCAATAGGAGCCGATGACCTGAACGTGAGAGTAAAGATGGTCCTGTGGGTAAGCAGAACTGCAAAAGCAAAAGAAGGAGTTGCAAGTGTTTCACAATCTGCCGTCCCGCCTGGGACTTATCAGATAAGGATAGACGGAAAGTCAAACGCTTCAGATGTCAAACTCAAGATTACAGGCCTCCAGCAGGTGAAAGTTGATTCAGGAAATTTCAGCTATAAGTATAACACCAGATCCATACCCGCAGGCAGTTTTGAAATAAAAGTAGGGGACGTTACAAAGCAGGTTAACCTCCAGCCGGCAGAAAACCTGCCTTCAGACGTAACACCTCAATCAGGCCAAAAAGAGAACTCAAAAGAAGACTTTTCAGGGGATTGGAAAACCTGGAATATACTGGTTGGAGGAGCCTTAACCGGAGTGATATTGCTCCTGTTTTATTCAAGGATTAAAAAGCGTTAAACAGGAAACAGTAAATTAGGGGTGCTATAATTGAAGAAGAGAACAGGAATATATAATGGAATTTATAGTGGAGTATTCAGGTTAACCCTGATAGTTTTAACTCTTATTTTTGTACTTAGTTCTGTGTCAGCGGCATTTTCAGTAGAAGAGCCGTGGATTTCAGTTATTGAGAAAAACGGGAACAGTGTGTATTTTGCAGACCACAATGAGAACCTGACTGAAGGAGGCTGGATCCTTCTCAGCGGAGGAAATGAAATTCAGCTCCCACAACCTCTTAATTTTACATACAATGGGACAGACAGCCTTAAGAGTGCGGGAGCGTCACTTAAATTGAGGTCAGAGGCCTCCGAAAAAGAGACTAAAATAGCTTTTACATACCCGTATACTACTCATCCAATTTACACTGAAAAAGACAAAGTGGATGTGGATTACAAAGGCCCTGCAGCTTTTGGGCAGCAGAAAGTCAATATTTATCTGGTTGAAGGGCTTGACCTGACCTCCCTTGATGAGGCTTTCACAGACGTCAGGGACGAAAACGAAGTGAGCCTTAAGGAAGTCTTTGACAACAGCACGAATTCTACAACCCCTGTATCCACTGTAACCCTGAACGAAAATGGAGACCTTCCCTCTTCCTTTACTCTTGGCCCCCTCCCAGCTGGCAGCTACGGATTACTCATAATGCTTGCAGGCGGCGAGAACGAAAATCCTGAGTTAGAGAGGAAGGTCCTTTCAGCGACCTGTTTTGAGGTCCTTGAGTATGAACTGAAAATCAAATCCCCAAACAGCCTTAGAGAATGCAATAACCTTGAAGTCAATCTGGACCTGAAGAAAGCTCCGGCTCAGGGGAACTACACATACGGTGCCCTGCTGATAAGGGAGGATGCCTATCGCGCAGAAGTAAATGTCAGTTCTAATGGGACGAGGGCAGGAACCAGAATCTTTGTGAATGGAATAGACATCATCGATGAATTCGATGTTAACTCAACAAACTATGAATCAAAACTCGGCAAATATGAACTCCAAACCGAAATTCAGACTCTGATAGGAGAAGGAAACGGCACGATAAGTATAGGTGAAGAAAACCAGAATGCACTTTGCCTGACAACTTTCGACCTCCCGCCCGGAGATTACCTCCTCTTTGCAGGCGCCTATGAAAAAGGCAAAGGCCTTATCGGCATAGCCCAGACAGAGGTATCCATTAACGATGCCAAAAAATCGCACGGATCAAACAAAAAACAGGAATCAAACACCGACATCTCAACAGAGAGCCAGGCCCTTCCTACTCCGAAAACCGACCAGTCAACTCTTGATACCTCAAGCTCATTCGGACTAGAGGACCTCGAACCTCAGATTAGAGGAGAATCACTTCAGGCAGCAGCAGTCATAAAGAACCCCCCAAAACTGGCTTCCTTCCTTATAGGTTTTATAGGGACACTTCTTATCGGGATTTCGGTAATGAAGAGAAAGAACTAACCCTGGAAGGAAAAAAATTTAGGGCTTGAAAGCGGCATAGAGAAAGTTAAATTTAACTGAAAATCTCCCCGCTTTCAAATTTTAATTTTTTCCGCTCCCTGAGGATCAAAAAGAAAATATGAAAAGATTTAAGGTAAACAAAATTGAAAAAATAATTATTAATGAGCCATTAGTGACCGGATATTTTGCTCAGCTTTATTCAGGAAATAACTTTTGATTTAATAAGGGCTAATTCGCGTTCTATGGTTGAAATCCTGTTATCAAGATGAGACCTGAGACTCTCACGGCTGATGCGGATTTCGGATGTGATTTCCACCCTGGCGAGATCGATCTTATTGCCCAGA